>DAOVFE010000024.1 GCA_030673085.1 Anaerolineales bacterium
AGAATCGAAATTGATGAGGACCTATGCAAAGGCTGTGAGCTTTGCACAACGGTCTGTCCCAAAGAAGTGATCAAGATTGCCAAAGACCGTTTTACATCCAAAGGGTATCATCCGGCGGAGTTAGTTGACCCGGAAGGCGAATGCACGGGATGTAGTATATGCGCGGTTATTTGTCCGGAAGCGGCAATTTCAGTATACCGGTGGCTGCCAGCAGATAAAGTTAAACAGGCTATGGCCTGAGGAGGATAGGTAGCGTGAAAAAGGAACTTCTTAAAGGTAATGTTGCTTTTGCTGAAGCAGCTATACGTGCGGGCTGCGAGGCATATTTCGGTTATCCGATCACACCTCAAACGGAAGCGCTAGAGCACATGTCCAAGCGCATGCCGGAATTGGGGCGGACCTTTATTCAGGCAGAGAGCGAAGTAGCGGCAATTAATATGGTCTACGGCGCCGCCTGTGCCGGTATTCAGACGATGACTTCATCATCCAGCCCGGGCGTCAGCCTGATGATGGAGGGTTTATCTTATATTGCTGGTTCCGAAGTCCCAGTGGTTATCGTGGACATCATGCGGGGCGGGCCGGGATTGGGTAATATTGCCCCCGCTCAGGGAGACTATAACCAAATGGTTAAAGGCGGGGGGCACGGCGATTACCGGATTATCGTGCTGGCACCTGCGACAATACAGGAGTTAATTGATTTAACTTATGAGGCTTTTGGCTTGGCTGACAAGTATAGAACGATTGTTGCAGTTCTTGCCGATGGTAGCCTAGGCCAAATGATGGAGCCAGCCGTGTTACCGGAGATGCGCCCGGTGCGCCCGGTCGATAAGCGCCCGGCATGGGCCCTGACTGGTGCTAAGGGACGCGATTCCCATTTCATAACTTCTATTTATCTCGAACCGCTAGATGAGGAAAAGTTCAATCAAAAGCTACTCGAGACGGAGGCAAAGATTGAAGCCAACGAGGTACGTTATAAGGAATTGCTGCTAGATGACGCTGAAATTGCAATTGTTGCATTTGGCACTGCCGGACGCGTAGCTCAAACGGCGGTGAAAATTGCCCGAGAGAATGGGATTAAGGTCGGGCTTCTTCGACCGATCTCGCTGTATCCATTTCCAACCGATCGGATTCGCAGATTAGCAGATCAGGTGGATGGAATGCTGGTTACTGAGATGAACAGCGGACAAATGGTTGAGGATGTGCGTCTGGCAGTTGAGGGTCGATTGCCCGTTTCTTTCTATGGACGCATGGGTGGAGTTATACCGATGCCCGAAGAGATTTTGGATGAAGTTCGCAAGCTAAAAGCGAGCATCACAGAAAAGGTTTGATACAGGAGAGCATGGGATGGAAAAAACAGAGATGATTGAGTCGTTGATCTATACCAAGCCACGCAGTCTGCAGCCGATTGGCACCCACTATTGTCCAGGCTGCACACATGGCATTGCCCATCGCCTGGTGGCTGAAGTGATTGACGAAATGGGAATTCGAGAGCAAACGATTGGAGTTGCGCCGGTTGGGTGTGCGGTCTTCATATACAACTATTTCGATGTCGATTTCGCTGAAGCATCTCACGGAAGAGCTCCAGCCATGGCGACCGGCATTAAACGCGCTAATCCGGATAAGTTTGTCTTCACTTATCAAGGCGATGGCGACCTGGCATCCATTGGCGCGGCAGAGATTCTGCATGCAGCCAATCGCGGCGAAAAAATTAGTGTAATCTTTATTAACAATGGCATCTACGGCATGACCGGCGGGCAGATGGCTCCTACTACAATAGAAGGATGGAAGACTACCTCATCGCCTATGGGGCGCAATGTTGAGCTTCATGGATATCCTATACGGATGAGTGAAATACTCGCCCAGATTGAAGGTTCGGCCTATATAGTCCGGCGCAGCCTGCATAACGTTGCTAACATCCGGAGAGCGAAGAAAGCAATCCGGACTGCCTTCGAAGTTCAGCGTATGGGGCTAGGGTTAGCCATGGTCGAGCTGCTTTCAAGCTGCCCGACGAATTGGAAGATTAGCCCGGATGAGGCGTTGAAGGTAATTGAGGAAAAGATGTTGCCGGTTTATCCGCTTGGAGATTTTAAAGTTGACCCTGCAATCCAGAAGCATGGGAAAGGGTGGTAAGCGATGCAAACTTCGATCATTATTTCTGGATTTGGCGGTCAGGGCGTTCTTTTCGCTGGACAGCTCCTGGCCTATACGGCATTGGATAATGATTTACATGTAACCTGGTTTCCCTCATACGGGCCAGAAATGCGAGGCGGCACAGCGCATTGCACGGTCATAATCAGTGATGATGAGATTGGCTCACCGGTCATTCGCAATCCAGATGCCGCAATAGTGATGAACCTGCCTTCGCTGGATAAGTATGAGCCATTGATGCTTCCTAAGGGGGTGTTGGTGATCAATACATCCCTGGTAGACCGCTCGGTGGCCCGTCAGGATATCGATTCGGTTATGGTTCCGGCCAGTGAGATAGCCGACGAATTAGGCAATCGACGGCTGGCGAATATTATCATGCTGGGCGCACTGTTGCAGAGGCTTCCGTTTCTCTCAATTGAGATGCTAGAGAAAGGGATAGATGCACACATCCCCGAACGTCATCGCGATATGTTGGATGCCAACTTGAAAGCATTACATCGCGGATTTAGCGAAGCGTCATAAATAGAAAGGGTTGCCTAGCGATTGATGTAAAAAAAAGAAATTAATCAACCGGAGAGAGGCTATGCGCCGTGATTAAGCGTATACATGGCCTCTCTTTTATATTAAATAGCTTCTTATGAGCCAGGCAGGATTAGAGAAAATATTACAGAAGAAGATGGAATATGGATTTGAGACCTCTGGGACCGAGTATGCCTTCATTTATGAGCTGGTAGATCTTAGGAATAACTTACTCGCTAGGGGAGAGTAGCGCCGCACTCAGGGCAATGACTCATTCCAGCTTCAGCGATGAAACCGCAGCGTGGACAGGCCACTGGTTGGGAAGGCCCCAATGGCGCGCCACATGCAATGCAAGATGGCTCGCCAACCGGATTAGCGGTAAGACAATGAGGACAGGTTAGGCGGCGAAGCTTTGCCGAAAGAAGGTGCGATGCCCCCAGGCTATTTGCTGTGCGATCGATCGTTTCCCAAATCTGTTCTTTTAGCTGGAGTGAAGTGATGTCTTGGGCGATATCATCAAGCCGTCCTATAAGATTAATGGGATTTAGCAGGGTGGAAAGCGCTGTCTTTCCAAGGCTGGCGGCAATACCCAGCCACTCTTGCTCGCCGATCTGAACCATTACCCCATCAGTTACAGAAGTTAGATTAATGGATAGAGCAGTTCTGCCTCCCGAAGCGGGCATAGCCGAACTGGCGATTTGAACAACCAGGTTGTCGCCGTGGCCGACGTTACTGGCCCGCAAGTTTCCCTGGTGAAAAGCTGCAATTAGGGCCTCGGCCAGGTCATCGGGGGTAATTGGGCCGTGATAGGTTCGTTTTTCTACATTCTCTTGTTCGTTCATATTCCTCCCAGATGAAGGACTATTTGCATGTAGTATAATCTGCCTGTACAAGAGGAGCAATATCCGGATGACACGAGCAAAACAGATAACCTGGGTTTTGATAGTGCTCACAATGACCCCATTGCTGGCATGGGGAACGGGCGCGAAGGCTATGCCGATAGAGCAGCAAGCTACGGTGACTGGCACTCCAGAGGGTCCGACTATTTTGGTTCCAGACCATGTAAATGTTCGACTCGGACCGGACATGGACTATGATCTAGTGGGAGTATTAATTGCCGGCCAACAGGCGCCGGCGATTGGTAGATCGCCAGGAGGCGATTGGATCCAGATTATTTATCTCGGTGTTCCGGGAGATAAAGGCTGGGTCTATGCGCCATATGTAACATTAAATGCCGGTCAGTCAATGCTGCCGATTGTCCCGCCGCCTCCTACACCAACGCCTAGAACCACGGCTACAATTGATCCCACATTAGCCGCGCAATTTAATTTTGGTGATGTGGTTTCTACACGATTGCCAACATTTACGCCTGCTGAACCGGTCATTTATCCCACTATGATCACGCTGGCGGAAAATGGCGGAGGAGGTTTCCCGCCGATTTTGGCTATCCTCGGTTTATTGGTTGTCGGCCTTTTTGGAACATTTGTCTCTATTCTGAGACAGTAAACCCGAGATTGGGACATGCAGGTAGGGGAATCCAATCACGAACAGCCTTTCTGTTTATCAAGTTCTCCTTGACTGTGGCATTCATCCATCGTTTTGAAGGCGAACAATCGATCTCTCCATTCTTGGGGAAAGGAGCTTGTTTTTAATTTAGAGCTGGAAAGAACAGGCGCCCTCTAAATATCTTGGGTTAATCATTGGGACATCAACTCGTAAGTGGCCGCCAGAGCTTCTTATTTTTGGAAAAAGCAGAAAGCTAACTAGCGTGCATTGCGCTCTGTCGCTCGCTGCGAGGCTCTTCACCTCTTCGGGAACGATTTGCCCCCTAAAGGTCTTTTAGGAAAAAGCCTCGATTAAGATTTAGCTCTGAACTACATATATAGGCGAACATGTTTTTCAACATCATCTAATCCTTGCTTGCAGCATGCGTCGCTAATAATCGATAATCCGCAGATGAGTGGGTGATATGGGCGGCGGCGGATTATAATGGCAGTAAGCGCATCTTCGCGACAATATTTTGCCAACCGACTATGGCCATTCCGGCTGAGAAGGAGCATGCTAGTTTATCGGACCTCATTCAGGCCTGCTCTAAAATACGACCGATGGATTATGGAGATGCCGAAATAGATTGTTAATCCAATTCAACATTATTGAGACTTTCCAGATCATGCAACTTCGAGGGCTAAGCTTTTAAAACAAGCTAAGAGGGCGAATCGTTGGCTTGGTGGCTGACGAGATTTAAGCATTGATATCTTCCAGAAAAAAAATATGGTGTTATCGAAAGTCGCCATCATATTATTGACTTACCTTGTTTAGTAGATTGTCATAAGTTATGCTTTTCTCTTGAGAAGAATATCAATCAATATCCTGGTAAAATAAAATATGCTGGCATAAATAATCTGATGCGGGCTTTGCGGGAATGGACAATTATCTATTAAAGACTATTCTCGGATAAGAGTGCTACTTATGATCGACTTTATTGAGTTTGAATCACATAAGTTACTGGATGGAGCAAGGGGAATAATGGCCGCCAGTACAAGAAACTCGCGAGGGAGATTTAGCCCAGCGTAAGAAGAAATCGGCAGAATGGCGGTTGCCTGATTGGGAAATCATTGTGTATTCAAATGACTCAGAGATCTTGTTTCCTATACGGGTTGCGCCAGAATTGCGCGATTTGCGCGGTGAAACTTGGCGGCAGCTTATCGATCGTGTTACGGGGACTCCAGAAGTGTCACTCGATAAATTGGCGTTCAGCCTTGTATTGATTCGTTTATGTAGCTGTTTGACATGTCATACAGATTCATATCGAGCAATGCGAGGATGCACATCCTGTGCTCGACAATCTATCCGGCGGTTTCGGGGTGATGATGATGAGCTGATTGCGCTTTTTGAGCGGGCAAGACAGGAAGTTTCAGACTATATAGAGACGACATCAGAATCCCATGCTCGGCTTGAGGAAGTAAAGAGCAGCGTGGTTGAGGAGAATTAAGAATGAGCGATTATTCATCGCCTGAGCCGACGCGGGAAGCGGTATTGGCTGCATTATATGGCGTAAAGGAGCCTGAACTTCAGCAAGATTTGGTCAGCCTTAATATGGTCAAGGGTTTGAAGATTGAGGAAGGACGAGTCGAGTTTGCTATTGTACCGGCCGAGATGGGAAAACCTCTAAAGATGCGGATTGTGAAAGCAGCTCGGGAAGCGGTAGAAGCTGTCCCTGGTGTTTCAGAAGTTGAGATTCACGTTGGTCCTGATGCAAAGACAGGGGAAAATGGGAATGCCAGTGCATTAATCCATTTGTCTGTGGGCGCTTGTTTGGCAATTGCCTCAGGCAAGGGCGGTGTAGGCAAATCTACGATCGCGGTTAATCTTGCGGTTGCGCTGGCTGGGATGGGCGCAAGGGTTGGGTTGATGGACGCGGATCTTTATGGTCCAAATATTCCTACGATGATGGGGGTGGACCAACTTCCAAGTCCAGAGAATGGCAAAATCGTCCCGGCCAAAGCGCATGGCGTCAAAATTATTTCGATCGGCCTAATGTTGCCCGCGAGCCAGCCCTTAATCTGGCGTGGCCCAATGCTTCATAAAGCGATCCGGCAGTTACTTGGCGATGTTCAATGGGGCGAGCTGGATTATCTGATCATTGATCTGCCTCCTGGAACGGGCGATGCTCAAATAACGATTGCTCAATCCTTATCGCTCTCCGGAGGGTTAATTGTCACTCTGCCACAGAAAGTATCGCTTGAAGATGCTCGCCGTGGCTTGGAAATGTTCCGTACAATGGAAGTTCCGGTGCTTGGGGTGATCGAGAATATGAGCTATTTAGAGCTTCCGGATGGTAATAAAATGGATATCTTCGGACGGGGTGGGGGGAAGACTCTAGCTAAAGAAGCTCAGGTTCCATTCCTGGGAGAAATCCCGATGGATCCTCAAGTCCGGCAGTCTGGTGATTCGGGGTTGCCGGTAGTGTTGTCGCATCCTGAATCAGAGGTCAGCCAAGCGCTAATTAAACTGGCTGAGATTCTAGCTGCAAGGCTTAACACCGGGACAGAGCTGTGATCGAAGGGGAGCTTGATTTAATAGAAGCCTGACACTTGTGCTGCGCTATCGATAATTGGCTTCAGTTGTTAAAGAGGAGCGCGAAATCCCGTGCATGCCTGGAGCTACAATTATTGAAGAGAAAGTATGATGCCAGGGGCTGAGGTAGGATTTGGCCTCTTTGTACCTGAATGGCATATCGATTACGATTATGTGAAGTACGACTGGAAATACAATTAACGCTATCAATGAGGCAAGCAATGACCGAGACTGAATCTCATAGTTCGGTAGCCGGGCTTCGCTTTCAATCGAAGGGGAAGATTTATTATTACGACGCGTCACAGTTCTCTGACCTTCAAGTTGGTGATTATGTCATTATTGCCACGAGCCGAGGTCGGGAAATGGCTCAAGTGGTACAGCTTTTCGACAAGTCGCCGTCGCCGCGGCCCAGTGGTGGATGGAAGCCTATCGAGCGTAAAGCTACGCCACGAGATTTGGTAACGCGGCTAATGTGGCAGCAGAAGGAACTCAAGGCAACGATCGATTGTCGAGCCAAAGCCACTGAGCTTGGCTTTGACGCGATTAAGATCATCGGAGTGGAGTTTTCCTTTGATGGTTCTCGCATAATATTTTTTTATAGCAGCGAGGGGAGTGAAAGGCTCAATTTAAAGAACCTGCATCAGGCAATGCGCCGCCAATATCGAAAGTCGAAGGTTGAATTTCATTATGTGGGACCACGCGATGTCGGCAAGATTATTGGCGGCATGGGAGCCTGTGGCCTTGCTGAGCGGTGCTGCTCCAGATTCTTGACAGATTTCAGCCCGATTTCGATAAAAATGGCAAAAGCTCAGGGCATTTCGCTCAATCCACAGGAAATCACCGGGATTTGTGGTCGCTTGCGATGTTGTCTTTTATATGAGTATGAGCAATATGTTGAAGCGCGTAAGGGCATGCCTAAGAGAAACAAGAAGGTGCTTACTCCAATGGGTGTTGGCAAAGTAACTGATGTCCTCGCGCTCAAGGGAAAAGTGATTGTTCTATTAGAAGACAATAACCGGGTTGAGTTCATGAAGGATGAAATTCAAGCTTATGACGAAATGAACTCAAACAAGAAGAAGAATCGCCAGCAGAATAAAGGTCCTATGAACAGCGAGCAACACACGGGAGAAAAAGGCTGATTCTAACGTTCCTCTGGCCTTGAACATCAATTCTTATAATCTGCAGTTCATGGATAAGGCCAGGATGCCGCTACAGCTTAAGCCGTTCGCTGAGGGTAGAGCAGTGCGAAGCCCTTGGGCATCGCGAATGAAGCCCTTAGGCATCGCGAATGAAGCCTAAGGGCATCGCGAATGAAGCCTATGGGCTTCGCGAATGAAGTCTATCGGTTTCGCGAATGGCGCGTGAATCCTCACAAGAAAGTATTTTTATTCGAATAGCGACATAGCCATGGGGCAGGGTAGCCAGATACAATCCAACTGGCTGATGGGTTCTTCACTTGGCGAAAAAACTCTCGGCTATTTAGGAGTCTGTTGCATAACTTCTCAACTCCGGCAAAGAGTGGGACACTGTCCCAAAATAATAGAGAAATTCAGGCTTAAGTGGGGCGATAATGATAATTTTATGCCATTATTTTGTTCTAAGTGGGATAAAAAATGTCCTTTACGAGTTATGCAACAGGCCCGTAGAGCAATCAAAATCAGGTCGCCATCATGAGGGCAAAGGAAAAGATGATAATGGACTTGGAAACGTATTAGCCTGTTCATTACCAATTGATTGTGAGTGATGGGATAATCGTCATTGATTGGCATCTACAGTCGCAATGGGGCAAATAGGCGGACCGATTTAGGCTATATAGAGGATAACTATGCAGGCATCTCTGATTAAGGAAGCGGCGGAAATAAAAGATCAATTAGTTGATTGGCGGCGTGATTTTCATCGTCACCCGGAACTCGGTTTGCAGCTAAATCGAACGGCTGGCGTGGTCGCTAGTGAATTGAAGCATCTGGGGCTTATAGTTCGAACGAGAGTTGCAGAAACAGGTGTGGTCGGGCTTCTTAAAGGGGGGCAACCGGGACCAGTAATTATGCTACGTTTTGATATGGATGCTCTGCCGATCATGGAAGATACAGGTGCATCTTATGCATCGGTCAACCCCGGCGTTATGCATGCTTGCGGCCATGATGGGCATACCGCTATTGGACTGGGTGTGGCGCGTCTGCTTTGTCGGCATCAGAAAGAGTTGCCAGGAGTCATTAAATTCATCTTTCAGCCAGGTGAAGAAGGGTTTGCTGGTGCGCAACGGATGATTGAAGAAGGTGTTCTGGAGAATCCCGCACCGATACGGAGCCTGGCAATGCATTTGTGGAATACCCATCCGGTAGGATGGATTGGCCTTACTCCAGGGCCGGCGATGGCAGGCGCCGAAAAAATTGAGATTGTAATCCAAGGAAAAGGCGGCCACGCCGCTGCTCCAGATCTGGCGGTGGATCCAGTGGTAGCGGCGGCTCAAGTGATTGCCGCGCTTCAAACCGTCGTCTCACGAAATGTCGATCCGATTGAAGCGGCGGTTGTGAGCATCTCGGAGGTAAAAGCGGGCGATGTTTTCAATGTTATTCCCCCCAATGCTAGATTAAAGGGGACAATACGAACATTCAAACCAAAGGTACGCGAGCTGGTTATCCGGCGAGTTGAAGAGATTGCATCTAATGTGGCTCGCGCAATGGGCTGTAAGGCGGATGTGGAATGTCTACAGATATCCTTGCCGTTAGTCAATGACATTGCAGTAACCAAGCGGCTTCATCATCTTGTCTTGGAGAATTTGCCTGAACTTACAATAGATGACAGCTGTCGAGTAATGGGTTCTGAAGATATGGCTGATTTTATGCATAAAGTCCCTGGGTGTTATATTTTTGTGGGGTCAAACAATCCAACTCGAGGCCTAGATTCACCCCATCACAGTCCAAAGTTTGACTTTGATGAAAACGCCCTACCGCTAGGAGCCGGGCTGATGGCTGCGGCTGCTTGGGAGGAGCTTGAAGCCGGCTAGGCGCCTGGGCATATCCGATAAATTCTACTGCTTAGCCATGCTATCCATCAGGGTGCAAGCAAAAACCCTTTCTAAAAAGCAAAAAGTCGAGCCGTATTGATCCTATAGAATTAAGTTGAGGAGTGATATAGGTCAATAAGAAGCAATTGAGGCATTAACGACACTAGATATGATGAAAATGGTTTCTTCGAGACGATGTGTTTGTCTATTAATCCTCAAATAGCCACCAATAAAAGTAAGTTTGCTCGATACGACCGGTATGCATATGATTAAGACGCATACTATTAAAGCTGTTTAATGCTGAAAGCTATTTATGCGAGTCTAGAGGCTGTTGCATAACTGCTTAACTCCGGTAAAGTGAGGCACATTGTCTAAAAAAAATAGAGAATATTAGGTTTAAGTGGGGCGATAATGCTAGGAATGAGCTATCTACTTGTTTGAAGTGGGATAAAAAACTATCCTATACGAGTTATGCAACTGACTGTCTAGTATAAGCTTTTTCCAGTATACAATCTGATTCTATAGAAAAGCTGACGGGAAGGTATCGCGGCTATGAATAAAGTGCCCAACCGGGTAATTAGCTTGGTTCCGTCGATGACGGACAGTCTGATAGAACTAGGACTGGTTGACTACCTTATCGGTGTGACAGAAAACAGTTCTATCCCTGAGCCTATGGCTTCCAGAATTTCCCTGGTTGGCACTCCCGAGATGATTGATGTTGAGAGAATCGTTTCAATGGCTCCAGATATTGTGCTTGCAAATAAAGAGGAGAATGAAAGCGAGGGCATAGAAAGGCTTCAAGAAGCGGGCATATCCATATGGGGGGTTTTCCCACATAGTGCGGCAGAGAACATTTCCCTACTTTGGTCGTTGGTAACATTATTTATGATTCAAACCAGCGCCGCTCCCAAAATGCGTTATTTAGAGATGACCCTTGATTGGGTTATGCATGCATTCACTCAAATTGAGCCAGCGCGCTATTTTTGTCCCATCTGGCAAGGCGAGGAAACAAACAGAGGGCTTTGCTGGAAAACTTTCGGCCCAGGAACGTATTATCACGATTTATTGCAGATATGTGGCGGAATGAATATTTTCAGTCAAAATACCAGCAATTATCCACGCGCTTTCGATCTTGATGCCAGGAAATCAAAGGCTACGGCCGATAAAACCATTCAATATTTACATGTTTCTGCTTCGGATGTCGTTGAAGGCAAGCCGGATGTGATTCTTTTGCCGGATATTACGTATGATTTTCAGCCTGCGGATATCGCTTTTTTAAAAAAGAAACTAGCTGATACGCCCGCTATTAGGCAAGGGCGGGTTTTAAGACTCGATGGACGGCTAATTTTTTGGTATGGAACCCGTATGGCATGCGCTCTTGCAGATTTACCCCCGGCGCTTGAAAAATCATCCCGGGCAAA
>DAOVFE010000470.1 GCA_030673085.1 Anaerolineales bacterium
ACTATGGGGGACACGAGCCCTATCCCCCACACCCCCTGTGGCAAGTGGCCGTTGATCCAGCGGGAAGACAGAAGGTTTTATCGGCCGCTGCGGAGGAGGTCTGTTAATCGCACTATTTCTCATTGTGATGGTAAATGTAGGTCTTATTTTCTCGATCGTCTGCGGCAATGGTGGATCGGATCAGCAGCAATTTACTGGGGCAGTGGGGGAATATGCAAAATACATAACGAGATTTTTAATACGACGATCTCTTCAAGCTTTGATCTATGTTCTCAACGGTGGGCTTGCATAGTTTGGAAGATATTGCTCATCATCTTATAGTAATCGTATGATTGCACTGAAAAAAGGCCAGCCCTCTACGATAACATCTTCTTCTATAGGCCCGAAGGGCCTTTAGCTATGAGCCCGACTATTCATAGTCGGGCCTAGCCGCTATGAATATGCAACCGCCGCCTGCATAAGCTGCCATTCGGATATATGTATTATCCATGCCACGGGCGTCGAACAATCGTGTCAATTGCTCGAGAGCATTTAATCGAAGACGCCTTGGCGCGGCATCTCTGCCTATATAGCGGCCGGATCGGGGGCTAGATTTGAAGCGTATGCGAAGAGACCAGGCGTGCCGCCAGTGTGCCAGAATAGAATCCGTTCGTCTTTGCAAAATGCCCCTTTGTGAATAAGATCAAGAATGCCGCCGGCGGCGCGGGCGGTATAGACAGGATCTAATAACAAGCTTTCTTTGCGGGCGAAGACTTTAATGGCTTGATCTTCAAATGAGCTAAAAACGCCGTAGCCGCCGCCGAGATAATCATCGTTGACAAGCACCTCCTCCGATGAGAACTTCATGGGCTCCTGAAGCAAGTCGGCGATTTTTTCCGCCAAGTCGGCGATTTTCTCCTGCATTACAACCGTCGTCTTATCGACGCTGATCCCCAAGATCTTTCCTTTGAAGCCATACATCCGTGCTCCAACCAGCAATCCTGCCTGAGTCCCGCCAGAAGAGGTCGCAAGAACAATCCGATCGACCGGAAGATCTTGTTTGAGGAACTCGGCCATCGCGGCGGCATAAGATGAAGCGCCGAGCGGGTTGGATCCGCCATACGGAATCTCATAAGGTTGGCGACCATCAACCCGGGCTTTGTCGATAGTCTCTTCGAGCACTTCGTCGGGATTGCGACCTTTTGTCCAGACAATCTCAGCGCCAAGCAGATAATCGAGGAGTAAGTTTGAGGTCACTTTATCCGGAGGTTCGCTACTGAGGACCAGGATGCAGTCGAAACCGAAGCGAGCTGCGGCTGCGGCAGTTTGGCGGCAGTGATTGGATTGAACTGCGCCACGGGTA
>DAOVFE010000017.1 GCA_030673085.1 Anaerolineales bacterium
TTAAAATCACCATCCTCGCCCGTGCTATCGGTCTTTTTTATGTGGATAAAGAAGAAATCATAATCATCCCAAATACGAGCGGCAGTGGCAAATTCATCCTCTGGATGGTCTCCATTGAACTGTTGAACGTCCATGCCAACCAGGCTTGAAACGCCTTTATACATTGGGTACACGGCGATACAGGCAGAACGCAGACCATAGATATCCAGCATTTTTGGCAGACCAGGATCGGTTGAGAAGCCGCGTAAAGTAGCGGCGTTGGCTATCGGCTCATCAGCTAGCACCTTACGGGCGGCAGCCAACCAGGTGTTGAAAATCCGAGCAGCTTTCTCGGAGCCGGGATCACGGGCCTTGGCGGGTAAGGGGGGAACGCCTGTGGCTTGTGGGTCGGTATCGTCAATTTCTGGCTCAAGCCCTTCGCCGCGTATCACTACCACAAAACGATATTCTTTTACCGGTCTTACATCGATTTTAACGCCGGGAATCTCAATCGCATCCAGCCTTTTGACAATGGGTGCGGATTTCTCGCTTGAAATGCGGCCAGCTCGTCGATCGGTAATTTTTCCCTCGGAATCAAGGGTGCAAAAATTGGCTCGAGCGGCGACATCGCCGGCATTCACTGGCAGGCCTATGCCTGCCGCCTCAAGGACTCCACGACCGATTTCGTGTTGGACAGGATCATAACCAAAGAGCGCCAGATGGGCAGGGCCCGAACCGGGTGTGATGCCGAGCCGGATGGGTACGATCTGTCCTAGCGTTCCTTCCTTTGCCAAAAGGTTCATATTGGGTATATTGGCCGCTTCGAGTTCTGTAGAGCCGCCCGGCTCCATGGGCAGGCCACCGAGGCCATCCATAATGAGCAATACGATCTTACTGGGTGATTTCTGTTGTAATTCGCGCATCAAATCGAAATTAGCCATATTAGTCTCCTATAGGGCATGGAACGTTGGCTGACATAGCAAAGCCCCAAGCTCAATGGCGAGGGGCTTTGCGTGGAAAATCAGATTGCTCAAACGATCGCCTTCTGTTCCCCTTCAGGATCAAAGAGATGCATATTCGCCATATTAAAAATGACTTGGAATTTGGAACCTACCGCAGCATCCGTGCGAGGATCGACCCGTCCAATGAAGCTTTCACTTCCAGACTTGAGATAAAGGAAGATCTCATTTCCCATTAGCTCGGTTACCTCGACATTTGCTTCAACCGGTGCGGAATAAATATCTGGCGGCTTGAAATCGGGATTATGGATATCCTCGGGGCGAATACCGAAAATGATTGGTTTTCCTTCATACTTCTCATAGGCAGAAAAACGATCAGGCGGAACGGCAACTTGGAAAATATCGGTTTTCACCGTAAAGCCGCCATCTATGCGCTCAAGCGTGCCATTAAAGAAGTTCATTGCCGGTGAGCCGATAAATCCAGCCACGAATACGTTGCTCGGATGATTATATAGATTCTGGGGCGTATTGAGCTGCTGCAGCAATCCATCTCGCATGACGGCAATGCGATCTGCCATGGTCATTGCCTCGACCTGGTCATGAGTAACGTAAATAAATGTTGTTTGCAGGTCGTGATGCAGCTTACTGAGCTCGGCTCGGGTTTGAACGCGAAGCTTGGCATCTAGGTTGGATAGCGGCTCATCAAAGAGGAAAACCGATGGCTTGCGAACGATAGCCCGACCTACAGCAACTCGCTGCCGCTGTCCTCCGGAAAGCTGGCGTGGTTTACGATCGAGCAGTTTCTCGATGCCTAAGATTTCCGCGGCTTCCTCAACCCGCTGTTTGATTTCTTCCTTCGCGGTCTTGCGCAATTTAAGGCCGAAAGCCATGTTGTCGAATACGGTCATATGCGGATAAAGAGCGTACGACTGGAAGACCATGGCGATATCGCGATCTTTGGGGGGAACATCGTTGACAACTCTATCGCCGATTATTATTTGGCCATTACTGGCCTCTTCCAGACCAGCAAGTAGTCGAAGGGCCGTTGTTTTGCCGCATCCGGACGGCCCTACTAGCACAACGAATTCTTTGTCTTGTACTTCGAGATTAAGATCGTTTACGGCTACGACATCTCCAAAACGTTTTGTAACTTCTTCATATATTACCTTGGCCATGGGCCGTCCTCCTAATATTAGTATAGTGACGTTATTATACATAGGAATGGCCTTAGAACCAAGCAAAACGGGGAAGGATGTTGAAAAATATTTGCCTGCAAGAGATTGCATCGTTGGCAAATTGCTTCTCTTTTTCAATGCCCTCAGGTGTTTCGTTGACGCTAATTAACAACTCTGGTATAGTGAAAGCCGTGTGTGCAAAACGAATAAACAAGCTTCAGAAAGGTAAGCCTAGCCATGTTTGGGGCCGTATCGGGAGCTGGCTTAGGCCGGGTCTAGGAATTAAACGGTGGCTAGCGCTTATTATTGCTGGAACCGCGCTTATTGGTCTGGGTGTAGCGATTCTGCTGCTTGATATCTATCGATCCAATCCCGGATCGCCAATATTGGCATTTATTAGTATGGCTGTATTGCCGCGCTGGCTACGAGCGATTCTAATTGGCGGATTAGGCTTGGCATCTGTGCTATTTGCGCTATTCCGGTTGAACCGGACGCTGCTAGCACCCTTTGTTAAGCCTGGGGAGCAAGTTGTGGATGCAGTCGCCGAGCATCGGCGGCTAGGCCGTGGACCAAAAATTGTTGCTGTTGGAGGGGGAACAGGCCTTTCAGCTTTACTGCGTGGTCTCAAGCATTATTCCGGTAATATAACCGCAGTAGTCACGGTTGCCGACGATGGAGGTTCATCGGGACGATTGCGACGTTCTTTAGGGCTTCCACCTCCAGGCGATTTACGGAACTGCTTGGCTGCGCTCTCCCATGATGAGGATCTGCTAACAAAGCTATTTCAGTATCGATTCCGGGAGGGCGAAGAGCTTAATGGACATTCCTTTGGGAATCTCTTTATCGCCGCTCTTTCCGGTGTCAAGGGCAGCTTTGAGCGGGGCCTGCTGGAGGCGGGTCGAGTTTTAGCTATACGCGGTCGAGTTTTGCCTTCAACATTGGGTGACGTTGCATTGCTTGCTGATAAAAAACCAGAAGCGAATAGTCCAGAAATCCGTATACAAGGCGAGACCCGAATCACTGAAGCCCCCGGACGGATTAAGCATATGGAGCTTGTGCCTAATAATCCTCCGGCATATCCGGAGGCTATTCATGCGATCTTGAATGCCGATATGATTATTGTAGGTCCCGGTAGTCTCTATACCAGTGTGATACCCAATTTGCTGGTAAAGGATATTGTTGAGGCAATTCGAGCCAGCCGGGCATTTAAAGTATATGTTTGTAATGTCGCAACGCAGCCTGGAGAAACGGATGGATACGATAGTGTTCAGCATTTAGCTGCGATCGAAGATCATGTTGGCAAGGGTCTGGTTGATCTTATGTTGGCGAATGATAATTTTGAAGGTGCGTTTCAAGAAAGGGTCGAATGGGTCGCCCCTCCTAATTCCAGAAAAATTAATGTACTTGTCCACACGGCTGATTTGATAGATGAGGAGCACCCTTGGCGGCATGATCCAAAAAAGCTTAGCGAGACTTTGATTGCGTTACTTGAAGAGCGTACTGGTCCGCTTAATGGCTCTGACATAAGCCTAAACGAGCAATTGAGTGGAAGAGATTAATATTTATTACCTACTTTATAAAGGAGTGTTTCAATGACAGCAAGAATAGGCATTAATGGGTTTGGTCGTATTGGTCGCCAGGTAGCGAAAATCATGAAGGAAAATTATTCAGATGAATTTGATATTGTTGCTTTTAATGACCTGGGCGATCTTAAAACTATGGCACATCTTTTTAGGCATGATACAAGCTATGGCCGATTTGAGGGCGAAGTTGAAGTAAAAGAGGATGGCCTAGTGATTAATGGCGATTTTATTAAGGCGCTCTCCATTCCAGATCCTGCAAAACTCCCATGGAAGGACATGGGCGTCGATATCGTAATTGAGAGCACAGGCTTCTTTCGAAAGCGGGAAGGAGCTACCAAGCATCTTGAAGCAGGTGCGAAGAAGGTAATTATTTCTGCGCCAGCCACGGATCCTGATCTGACAATTGTGCTAGGCGTCAACCAAGATCAATACGATCCAAAGAGGCATCATATTATCTCGAATGCTTCCTGTACCACCAATTGTCTTGCGCCGGCGGCCAAGGTGGTTAATGATAGCTTCGGCATTGTAAAGGGTGTTATGACGACGATTCATTCCTATACTAGTGATCAACGTATTCTCGATCTGCCGCATAAAGACCTGCGCCGAGCGCGGGCAGCGGCATTGAATATCATTCCCACGACTACAGGCGCAGCGAAGGCGGTAGCGCTGGTCATACCTGAATTAGAAGGCAAATTTGATGGGTTTGCGATGAGAGTGCCCACGGCGGTAGTTTCGATAGTGGATTTTGTCGCCGAACTAGAACATGATGCGACTACTGAGGAACTACATAATGCTTTCCGCCAAGCGGCTGAAGGCCCCATGAAGGGCATTCTAGGGTTTACTGAAGAAAAGCTCGTAAGCATGGATTACAAGGGCGATTCGCGATCGAGCATTGTGGATGCTCAATTTACATTCATCGTATGCGGGAACATGGCCAAGGTGGTTTCATGGTATGACAATGAGTGGGGTTATTCAGTGCGAACTGTAGATGTTGCGTCTTTGATCGCTAAATCGCTATAGGCTCGGATGCACCTATGCTGGATATCATATCTGAGGAGCACTGAGCATGTTTGACAAGAAGACAATACGTGATGTAGACGTCAATGGACGTCGCGTTCTGGTGCGGGTCGATTTTAATGTGCCTTTGAAAGACGGGCTGGTTGCTGATGATACTCGTATCAAAGCAGCGCTGCCGACGCTAAATTTTCTTGCAAAGCGCGGAGCGGCCGTAGTTTTGTGTTCCCATCTGGGTCGGCCTAAGGGCAAAGTTGTTCCAGGTCTTTCATTGAAGCCGGTAGCAGATCGCCTAGCAGAACTGCTTGATTATCCGGTGAAGTTCGTCTCGACAACGATTGGTCCAGAGGCGCAAGCCGCGGCTAAGGAGCTTAAACCGGGCCAGTTTCTTTTACTGGAAAACACTCGATTCCAACCCGAAGAGAAAGGGAATGATCCAGACTTCGCTGAGAAATTGGCGAAGTTTGGCGAAATCTACGTAGATGACGCTTTTGGATCAGCCCATCGTGCTCACGCATCCACAGAGGGCGTAACGAAGTATCTGCCAGCAGCAGCAGGCTTCCTAATGGAGAAGGAGCTTGATTACCTGGGCCGGGTGCTTGATGCTCCAGAACATCCGTTCGTTGCTATTATAGGCGGCGCCAAGATCTCCGATAAGATTGGTGTGGTTGAAAGCTTGCTGTGGCGGGCTGACCGGTTGATTATTGGAGGCGGAATGGCTAATACTTTTTTAGCAGCGAAAGGTCTGGCCATGGGCGACTCACTGGTTGAACGCGAATCGATTGAGACTGCGAGAGATCTGCTCAGTCAGGCCGGGGAGAAATTGCTGCTTCCAATTGATTCTGTAATAGCCGATGCTTTTCGAGCCGATGCATCCAGCAGGGTTGTGGCTGTCGAGAACGTGCCTGAAGGTTGGCGGATCCTTGATATAGGTCCCAAGACTGTGGAAAGATTCAGGGCTGCGCTTGAGCACAGCAAGCTGGTTGTGTGGAATGGCCCTATGGGTGTTTTTGAGTTTCCTAAGTTCGCAGAGGGGACGAGAGCTATTGCACAGGCAATTGTCGATTGCGGGGCGGAGGCAGTGATCGGAGGCGGCGATTCCGCTGCGGCTATTCGCCAAGCCGGTTTGGTTGATAAGATTAGTCATGTCTCTACCGGAGGCGGCGCATCGCTGGAATTTCTCGAAGGAAAAGTATTGCCGGGTGTGGCTGCCCTTATGGATAAGGACGCGCGGTTATAGGTCTATTGGTGATTTGCAATATTTGCTTAACTATAACCTCGTTAACTAATAAACTTTATGAAGCCTATGAGTAATAAATACTCATAGCTGTAGATGCAGCCTGGCTTTGATATTTTAATAGGGAGCAAATTGCTATAATATCCTTCGATTGCAGAACAGGGTATTAATCAAGTGAATTCTGAGCGAAAAACACATTACAGTATACATTCTTGGAGATAGGATGCCCTTCGTAGCAGGAGAAAATGTTGGTCCATATCGGATCCTAGAGCAGCTCGGGCAAGGCGGCATGGCGACAGTATATAAGGCCTACCACCCAGCGCTGGATCGTAAGGTGGCGATCAAGGTTCTTCACGCAGCATTAAGGGGAGATCCACATTTCCTCCAGCGATTTATTCGAGAAGCTCGTGTTGTAGCGCAACTGGAACACCCCAATATTGTACCGATTTATGATTTCGAAGAGAAAGAGGGTCAACCCTATCTGGTAATGAAGTTTATCGAGGGTGAGACACTCAAAGCGCGGCTGGCGAGGGGTACATTATCTATCGACGAAACGATAGCAATCACTCGCGAGATCGGCAAGGCATTAAGCTATGCTCATCAGCGTGGCGTCCTGCATCGAGACGTAAAGCCCTCTAATATTCTACTGTGCAATGACGGCCGCATTTATTTAGGCGACTTTGGGTTGGCGCGGATTGTTGCAGCGGGCGAGTCGACCCTTTCAAGCGACATGATGATGGGAACGCCTCAGTATATTTCGCCAGAGCAGGCGCGGGGCGAGCGAGATTTAGATGCGGGAACGGACATTTACTCATTTGGCGTGGTTTTATATGAGATGGTTGTCGGCCGGGTTCCTTTTCAGGCAGATACGCCTTTCTCAATTATTCACGATCATATCTATACCCCTCTCCCGCTTCCCTCGCGGATAAACCCGGATGTGCCAGAGGTGATTGAAAAAACCTTACTTAAGGCTCTGGCTAAAGAAAGACAGGATCGATTTTCAGATGTTGAATTGATGGTCGAGGCTTTTACAGCTGGGTTGGAGGGTGCAGAAAGTGCTTTAGAAACAGCCTCGGGTACAATACCGATTGAAACAGAAATCCACACTCGATCTATGCATGAGGAAAGCAAGGAGCGTATTCAACCTCCAAGAGCTTCGTCGGGTTTTGATAGAGTATCCCCGAAAGGGGAAGAGGGCGGCGCAGTTGCTGAAAAACAACCCAAGCGGAGCTTTCGCTGGGTATGGATTGCAGTTGGCCTGATAATGGCTTGTCTTAGCGGATTGATGATCTTAAGTGTGGTGGATAAAATTGGACGTAATGGTGAGCATTCTGGAGAAATTAATCAGCCACAGATCATGGAACCTAAGGATGCAAATGCATATTTTGAAATGGGGCAGAATTTGCTTGATGAAGGGAATGTGCAAGATGCCGTAGTCGCCTTTTCAAGAGCTGCAACGCTCTATATGGAAGAAGGCAAATACCGGGAGGCGGCGAAGGTCTATTGTTCGCTTATACAGGCTTCAGACGGGCAGTTGAGAAATATGCCCCAGATGGTGGAAGGTTTAATGCAAGCCCTTTTCTTAGGAGCAGGAGAAGATATCTTACCTGTGGTTGATGAAGCGCGGGAAATCAACCCTGATTCGCCTATGTGGCCGGCAATTGATGCTCGTATTATGCTTATAATAAGGGGACCGGAGGGGGCAAAGGATATGCTGACAAACCATTTGATGCAAAATACTGATGATATCTTTGCACGGGCGGTTCGGGCAGAATTACAATATACGCTCGGCAATAAAGAACGAGCTATGTCGGATGCTGAATGGGTGCTATCTCAAGAAAAAATCCCCGATTGGCTTAGGAAGCATATCGAAAAATTAGTCGAAGATATTCGAATCTCGTCATAAGAGGTGGGAGGCCAGAAGATGGGGCGAATGCCATTGGTAGCTGGAAACTGGAAAATGAATAATACGGTTGCGGAAGCTATCGAGCTGGTGGACGCAATGTTGCCTCGTATAAACGGGATATCTGATGTTGAGAGGCTAGTTTGTCCACCATTCACTGCCATTTGCAGCGTAAGGCAAAAACTGAAAGACAGTGATGTTCAGATTGGGGCTCAAAATCTATATTGGGAAGATGGCGGAGCGTTTACTGGGGCGATTTCGCCATTGATGCTGAAGGAATTTTGCAGCTACGTTATCATTGGCCACTCTGAAAGGCGAGCATATTTTAGAGAGACAGATGAGACTGTGAACCGTAGAGTTAAAGCTGCTCTTCATCATGACCTGCGAGCTATTATTTGCGTTGGCGAGACGCTGGCAGAAAACGAGTCTGGCATGACGGATGAAGTCATCCGCCGAGAGGTAAGGATCGGTTTACAGGGACTGGAACTCGAAGATGCAACTCGGATAGTGATTGCGTATGAGCCCATTTGGGCGATTGGAACCGGCAGGGCCGCAACTCCAGAAGGCGCTAATGCAGTGATTGCCGGATCTATCCGGTCGACGCTGGCGGAAATGCTGACGCCGGATATAGCTCAGTCAATTCGAGTACTGTATGGCGGCAGTATCAAACCGGTAAATGCAGCCGGATTCTTTGCAATGCCTGAGATTGATGGAGGGCTGATTGGCGGTGCAAGTCTGCGAGCGGATGACTTTATAGAGATTGTAGCTGCTGCTCGCATCTAAGGGGATGAGGGATGCCCTCCTTAACGCTATGGCTTTGGTTTGGCCTAACTCTGGCCGCGCTGTTAATCATACAGCGCGGCCTGCTTAATCGTATATATAGGCTGTTCTTTTTCATCAGCCGTAACGATAGCCTGGCGTCACTAATGTATTCGCTGCTATTCTTCCCCGGCATTGCGCTTCACGAGATCAGCCATTGGCTGGCCGCACATCTGCTTGGTGTAAATATCCATGCTTTTTCACTCTTACCGCGCCGCAATGAAGAGGGAAAGATCGAGCTTGGATATGTTGAGACTGAAGTCACGGGCTGGTTCCGGGCAGCATTAATAGGCGCCGCTCCCTTGCTTGCCGGTATTGGGGCCATTTGGCTCATGTCTCATAATATTTTGGCTATTGATGATCTAGCAAAGGCCATGCTTTTAGCAGATTGGAAGCGCGCCTCAGCCGGATTGCGCATTTTGATGTTGACCCCGGACATAATTGTCTGGATTTATTTAATATTTTCAATTAGCAATACAATGTTGCCTTCGGCGAGGGATCGCTCGGCCTGGTTGCCTGCCGGATTGGTTCTATGCACTATTGCAATTGGTCTTCATTTCCTTGGTTATCTCTCAAATGCTGTAACCTGGGCTTTGCCGCTTGTTGAGACAGGTATACAGACAATTGTGGGTTGCTTTGTAGTTGCGGCTATGCTTGATCTGCTCTTTTTTCTTCCAGTTCTGATCGCCGAATGGATCCTCAATGAACCGATTTTTCATCACCCTCGTTCGGCTCAAGGCCGGGAATGACTACGACCACTGAGAACAATATTCGGATGGAATAAGTGCATTTGGAGTAATGGTTAATAGATAATATGCAACAATATCTATTGGAATCGCCGATACAATTTTATATGCGGAGATCGACAATGTAATGAGCTATTTCGATAAGTGCGCTGCGCTCTACAGTATTAGGCATTGAAGCTAATTGTTCGATGCCTGCTTGGGAAAATTCATTTGCCTTTTGAATTGAACGTTTAATTGCGTCTGAGACTTGAATTGCTTTAATGAGCTTATTCAAGTCTTCTTCATCGATAGTCTCATGATTGAGGATTAATTGTAATAACGGGTCGTCGCGGTGGTCTTCCATGTATAAGATGAATGGGAGGGTAATAATTCTATTCCGCAAATCACTTCCCACGGGTTTTCCTATTTCCGCCGGATTTCCTACAAAATCAAGTACATCATCAATGATTTGAAATGCCATGCCTATTTGGTATCCATAGCGCTTCATAGCCGCCTGACATGTTTTGGAGCAGGGGCTTAAAATGGCTGAGCAGAAGGATGAGGTTTCGAAGAGAGAAGCTGTCTTTGCATAGATTCGTTGATAATAGCTTTCATGCATATCTCCATGCTGATTGCCTAAAAGCTGAGCAATTTCGCCATGCGAAATTATTGTCAGTGTGCGGGTAAACAGTTCCATAACATCGAGGGATCCCGTATCTACTGCCAAATGGGCTGCTCTGGCGAAGATAAAATCGCCGATAAGCACGGCTACATCTGGTGACCATTGTGAGTTAATAGTAGGGTTGCCGCGACGAAATTGAGCGCTGTCAATCAGGTCGTCATGAACCAGGGTTGCGGTATGCAGCATCTCTACTGCTGTGGCAAAGCTGATGATACGATCATCTGGCCCATCTAGCATTCTGCCCGTTAGCAAGATTATCGCAGGTCGAATCTGTTTGCCGCTGGGTGATACAAAGCGATTCAAGATTGCCTTTATAGTGGGATCGGCCAAGGCATATGTTTCCCGCATGCGGGAGTAAACTAGTTCAAGATCTGAATGAATGAGCTCATTAAATTTAGGAGTTATTCGTTTCATCGTCTATACCAAATAGGATAGAGGCATTCTGGCGTGTAATGTTGGCTATTATGCAGTAATCAATATTAAATTCTTTTGCTAATGCTTCTGCAATAAGGCGGACCCGTGCGGGCTCATTTCTTTTCCCTCGATGAGGATGAGGCGACAAGTAGGGCGCATCTGTCTCGGTTAGAAGACGCTCAAGAGGGAGTTGCCTTGTGATCTCCCGTCGAAGTTCTGCATTACGGAAGGTGATTGGGCCGGCAATGCCAATATAGAAGCCGGCTTCGATCGCTTTTAATGCGGAATCAAGATCTGCCGAGAAAGCATGTAGTACTCCTGCCCTCGACTGAAGCTCCGGGGATAAACTGGCGGAAAAATCAAGCAGGTTCCTAATCACTGTATTAATGGCTTCTCTGTTGTGGACGATAACAGGCAATCCAAGATCTGCTGCAATGGCCAATTGAGCCTGGAAAGCTTCTATTTGTATCTCATGAGGGGAAAGATTACGGTAGAAATCCAATCCGATTTCACCAATTGCGACCACACGCGGCGATTGGGCTAGTTTTCGTAGCTCTATTTCAGCTGCGTGATTCCAAGAGGATGCAGCGTGAGGATGAATCCCCACGGCGGCGTAGATATCCGGATGTTTCTCGGCCAGCTTGACTGCGCTTCGACTGCCATCAAGATCAATTCCAGGCACGATTAGCCATTGTATGCCGGCGGATATTGCGTTGGCTAGAACCTGATCTCGGTCTGAATCATATTCGGGCGCATTGAGGTGGCAGTGGGTATCGGCCAGGAATGCGCAGTTTGCCGTCATTTAATGCCAACGATCCGCAATCCGTCCTGCAGGATTGGCTGGACACGGTCCTTTTTAGTTGTCTCGCAATAGACGCGTACAATAGGCTCTGTTCCTGAGAATCGAATTAAAAGCCAGCCTCCGTCTTCCAGACCGAACTTATAGCCATCAACTATATTAAGGCCAGTGACTTTAAGTCCCCCAATTAACTTGGGTTTAGCATTTAAAATGCCATCTTCAAGTTCCTTACGTGATTGGGGAGGCAGCGGGGAGTCGATTCGATCATAGTAGTGAGCGCCGATCAGTTTGAATAATCGGCTTATTAATTCAGACGGCTTGGCTTTAAGACGCACCATCATATCAAGAATATAAAGGCCAGCGAGGATTCCGTCGCGTTCTGGCACATGATTACGAAAAGCATAGCCGCCTGATTCTTCGCCGCCGATGAGTGCATCAACTTCCAGCATCTTGGGTGCTACGTATTTAAACCCAACACCGGTTTCATAAACTGGCACATCATACATCTTTCCGAGGATGTTTAGCATTGAAGTGGTTGAAAGCGTCTTTACAATCGGCCCCCGCTCTTTACGAACCTCAAGCAGGTAATATGCTAATAGCGCAAAAACACGCAATTGGTCGATGAATACGCCATTTTCATCTCCGACGCCAACGCGATCGGCGTCTCCATCATTAATCAACAGCACATCTGCTGAGTGCTCGACGGATGCTCTAAGACCGACATTGATATTGGGCGGAATAGGTTCAGGACGCAGCATTTCGGGGAAAAGAGGGTTGCGTTGATTATGAATCTCGATTACCTTCGTCGTTCCCCCCGCGAGCAATTTGGGAAACCAACCAGCACCATTTCCCCACATTGGATCGACCATTACTGTAAAACCGCTCTGGCGAATAGGTTCGAGATCGATTAAATTCTCGATTTGGGAAATATAGGCTGGAGCGGGATCGAAGATTTTTATTTGGCCGCTGGCAAGTCCGTCTTTAAGTGGAAGGTATGGGATCTGGGTGTTATCCTTCGGTATTACGGCTTCGATTTGATTCAGACCTTGCGGCGCTACAGCGCCGCCATGGCGATCACGGACTTTGAAACCGTTGTCGCTTGCCGGATTGTGGGAGGCGGTAATATTTATAGCCCCGGCGGCACCCTCGGCTATGATTGAATAGGAAATAACCGGAGTTGGAGTTGGTCCGTTCGTAAGCAAGACTTTGAACCCGTGAGCGGCGAGAACTTCAGCAGCGGCAGCCGCGAAGTCTTCAGATGCGAAGCGTTTGTCATATCCAACGACTATGGATTTGTCATTTCCTTCGGTTTCTAGCAAATACTGTGAGAAACCGTAGGTACATCGGCGGACAGCATTGAAATTATAGTCGTCAGCAATGCGTCCCCGCCATCCATCCGTGCCGAATTTGATCGCCGTTGATGCCATCTTGCCTCCTTATGATTTAAATTATGTGTATGTGCCAGAAAGCAAATAAACAAGGCAAAAGTTAGCCTGGTTGTCAGTGTAGCATATGCTAATGCTTTATTCACAATAAGATCAATTAATGGTAAAAGTCCATTACCGTTTCTGTTTGAATCGAAAATGATATAAGCGCCTGTTGAAAAAAGCAGCAGCTAGGCACATTTGGGCTTTTTTTGGCGTATTCATATATGGAAATCATTATACCGTGAAAGTAAAGAGTGAGAAAAGAGAGTGTTGAAAAAGAGGAATCATGGGAAAAAGCCA
>DAOVFE010000012.1 GCA_030673085.1 Anaerolineales bacterium
AATCAACCAGGATTTCCAGTGATCCATCTGGCCGAACCCAGACTGTATCCTCAATCCGGATTCCATATCCACGTTTAGGATAGTATAAACCAGGTTCAATTGTGATTACTGATCCAGGCAGTAATTGATCGTTATTGATCTCTTCGCTGTGGAAAGAGGGCCCTTCATGAACATCGAGGCCAACACCGTGTGCCAGGCTGTGGACATATCCATCGGTGGTCTTGGGATTGTGAAGCACGGTAGGGTGGCCCTTGGCCTCGAACTGTTCGCAAGTGAGTATCTGATATTGGCGACAAGGCGTATGCGGTTTCATAGCAGCCGAAACGGTACGATAGACGTCGTATACGTCCTCATATGCCTGAAGCACGTCGTCTGGGGCATAGCCCAGGCACCAGGTGCGAGTGAAATCGTAGAAGTACCCTCCCCCCGCCTCGCAAGGGAAAATATCAAAGACGATTGTTTTGCCAAGCTCAATCAGATCCGTATTATTTCCAGTACTGTGGGGAACTCCGGCGTCGTTCCCAATAGCAAAGATTGTGCCCTCCGGGTTTTCTGCCCCACGCATGGCCAGTCTGAGGTTGATGTACTGTTTTACCTCGCCGATGGTCAGCGGCTTATCATCCGGCGTTATTAGTACTTTGTTGCGGACTTTATGCGAAGCAAGGAAGTCGGCAACTTCGCCGACCACAGCGACGGTTGCCTTGCCGATTTTGCGAATGTGATCGATTTCATCCTCATCTTTGGTCATACGAGCGCGGATAAGTACCGAAGATAACCTCGATTCACCGAATAGCTCAACTTCGGGAAGCAATTCTTGGAGATACTGCATAACGGCAAACATTGGGCCGAAGCTCACATGACCGTAAAGCGCAACTCGGCCGTGGACTTCCACATCCTGGAACATGCGCTGGTAGCGAAGGGCGAGAGCCTTGTTGCGATCACCGCCGGCCTCTTTCAGTAGCGCTCGCGCGTCGTAGTCCTGCAGGTTTATTCTTTTGAGTCCGGTGAGCGCCGCCTCATCGCGCTCCATCGGCTGATAGAAGAGAACCGGAGGCTGCCCGCGTACCTTAAGTAAATCGGCATATGAGAGATGAAACAGGCCGGTGAAGTAGCTCATGTTTGGGTTGTGGAGCGCTGGTCCATTCACCAAGAGCGCATCCAGTCCGGCTTCTTCCATTAAATGGTCAAGATCGGATTTCATCGACGGTCTCCCTGATCGCAGAGGTTCGTAGATCAGTTCTTTCTGAATGCTTCAAGATCGTTCGGCTCTTATGGCTCATCCTAGTGCGGCCATTTTTTTGAGCTGTGAAATCAATAATTCATCCTGTTCGGGAAGGACGGTGCGCGGGTCGAGGATGACATGTTTCTTTTCAATGCGGGCGATGATCGGCGGATGTCCTCGGCGCAGCTGGGCAGCCAAGGCGTTGGGGTGAGAGGCCGGCAGGGCAAGCAGCCAGGTCGGCAGTGTCTCGTCGGGCAGGCTGCCGCCGCCGATGGTGGAGCGCCCAGAAACAATTTCGCCATGACAAGTTGTACTACGCCAGACCTCGGCCCGGGCTTTGAGGATTTCCTCCGGAACAGCGATCATCTGCCATATGGGGATAGTCTGGAGCGCTTCATCTTTCAAGTAATGTCTAAGAGTCGCCGCCAGGGCTGCCAGGCAGAGCTTGTCGGGTCGAACCGCTCGGGCCAAGGGGTGGC
Organism: Anaerolineales bacterium; assembly: GCA_030673085.1. Taxonomy (GTDB): domain Bacteria; phylum Chloroflexota; class Anaerolineae; order Anaerolineales; family E44-bin32; genus JAFGNH01. The sequence continues at coordinate 1,702 of DAOVFE010000012.1, forward strand.
GCCGGAGGCGGTCAATAATGGCTTTATTTCCTAACAGAATGCCGGCCTGCGGCCCACCGAGGAGCTTATCGCCGGAGAAAGCTACCAAGCTGAATCCGGCGCGGAGTGATTCTTGTACAGTGGGCTCATGGGCTAATCCGAAGGCGGCAGTATCAAGCAGGGCGCCTGAACCCAGATCGTTAATAACCGGAATGGTGTGGCGCCGCCCCAGGGCAACCAATTCGGCGGGCGAAGGCTCGGATGTGTATCCAACGATTTTGAAATTGGAGTGGTGGGCACACAAGATTAGTTTTGTACGTGGGGAAATGGCCTGTTCGAAATCGTGGAGATGCGTGCGGTTAGTGGTGCCGACTTCAACCAGTTTTGCACCCGATTGCCGCATGACTTCTGGAATCCGAAAGCCGCCGCCGATTTCAATCAACTGGGAGCGGGAAATGAGCACTTCCTTTCGCTTCGCCAAGGCGGTTAGAGCCAAGAGGATGGCAGCCGCGTTGTTGTTGACCACGAGAGCTGCTTCTGCATTAGTCAACCGGCATAGCAGTGCAGCGGGGTGTGTTTCTCGCTTGCCTCGTTTACCGCGCTCGATATCATATTCAAGCGTGCTATAGCCGACACTTAAATCCGACATTGCCTTGCGGGAAGCATGGCTTAGGGGCGCCCTTCCCAAGTTTGTATGAATAATAACGCCAGTGGCATTTATGACCGGTATCAGTGTCGGGGAAAGCCAGCTATTGAGAATGCTTTCCGCTTGATTAAGAACTTGCTCTGCATTGGGCGCTGGTTGGTCGTAGTGAGCCGTGGAGCGAAGGATGTCCAAGTTTTCGCGAATGGCCTGCACAGTGAGAGGCCGGCCAAAAAGGGCAATTAGTGATAAGGCCGCTTTATGCTGCAAAAGGTGATCGACAGATGGTAGATCACGCAGTCTCACGGGCCAGGCCTCCATGTACCGCGTTTGATCATAGATAGGAGGTTATCGAAAAAAGCTAAACCGGCTGCAAGTAGTAGCATCAGAGTGAGAGTAAGATTGCGATTAATTTGAAGCCAAATGCAGAGGGAAGTATAAAATCCGATAAGCAATCCCTGGCGGATGATTGTGCTTTGCGGCGCCGGCTGGCCTGAGTCGAAGCGACGGTGCAGCAACCATATGAATGGCAGTGAAGTGCCGGTGATGGCAATGGTTGCCAGGAAGAAAAGCATCCAGCGCGGGCCAATAGTGGGATACCAATAATGGACTAATAAATATAATCCTGCCCATCCGGTTCCAGCCATAATTAATGAAGCAAGCATGATGCTGCGAAACTCGGGTGTAGTTTGATCAGACATATATAAACACGCCCTCCAGGGTAAATGGAATTATAGCTCAGTGACCGCAATGGTGGAAACCTATCCCTGCGGATGAATCTAATGCCTAGGGTATAATCGGTCGGGGAGTCCGAATGCCATTAATCAGTATTCAGAAGATCGCTAAAGCATACGGCGCTCAGGATGTTTTTGAGAATATCTCCTGTGCTTTACCCCATCAGTCGCGAGTGGCACTGGTGGGGCCGAATGGCATCGGAAAAACTACACTGCTTAGAGTCATAGCCGGCATGGAGAAGCCGGATCATGGAATAGTTCAACGGGCGCGCAATCTGCGAATTGGCTACCTTCCGCAAGAGACCAGCCGATCCTGGGCTAATCATGTCAATTTAGAATTGACTGTTTGGCAATTGGGACTAGAAGCATTCGCTGTTCTACGAGAGCAGGAATCAGAACTTGCCCAACTTGAGGAAATGATGGCCGATTCCAGCCGGGCAGAGGAAGCAATGGCGCGATATGGTCCTCTTCAGGAAGACTTCGAGCGGGCTGGGGGCTATATTTATCCTGCGCGCATTCGTCGAGTCTTGAATGGATTGGGCTTTAAACCTGCACAGTATGATCATTCATTAACTCAGCTTTCAGGCGGAGAGCGCACCCGAGCGTTTCTAGCTAGCTTATTACTTGAGAATCCCGCTCTCCTGATTCTTGATGAGCCGACCAATCACCTCGACATTGAATCCATCCAATGGCTTGAAGGCTGGCTAAACGATTGGAGCGGGACGGCGATAATCGTATCTCATGATCGTTATTTTCTCGATCGGACAGCCCAAATAATTTGGGAGATTTCGCCGCGTGGAATGGCGACATATCGGGGTAACTATACCGCTTATGTCAGGCAGCGTGAAGAAAAACAGCGATTTCAACTAAAGGAATATGAAGCTCAGCAAGATTTTATTCAGCGCGAAAGGGATTATATCCGGCGTAATATTGCCGGCCAAAATACCCGGCAGGCACAGGGACGGCGAAAACGCCTGGAGAGAATGCTAAAGGATCAGGCAATTGATCGCCCACAACAAGGACGTTCGGTCCGGATTGAATTTGAGGAAATGGACCGTTCAGGTGATCGGGTGATTGAAACCCATCAGCTTGCCATTGGGTACCAAGATGCAGCGGAGCCTCTTTTCAGAGTACCTGATCTGGTATTAACCCGAGCTGAATGCGTAGCATTGATTGGTCCAAATGGAGCTGGAAAGACCACCTTTCTAAAAACCCTGATGGGAGAAATTTCCCCACTCTCCGGTAGTGTCCAATGGGGCGCAAACATAAAGATCGGGTACTTCGCCCAGGCGCATGAAGGCCTACGGCCAGATAATACTGTCCTAGAGGAATTACTTTCAGCCGCTCCCGGAATCCGGATTTCACAAGCGAGAGATTTCCTGGCGAAATATCTTTTCACCGGTCATAACGTTGAAAAGCAGGTAGGAGCGCTTTCGGGTGGTGAGCGCGGCCGTTTGGCATTAGCCAAGCTGGCTTTGGAGGGCGCCAATTTCCTACTACTTGATGAACCCACTAATCATCTTGATATTCCATCGCAAGAAGTTCTACAAGATGCGCTGGAGGGATTTCCAGGAACGATTCTTCTTGTATCCCATGATCGCTATTTAGTGAATGCACTGGCGACTCAGATATGGGTAATCAGGGAGCATGACGGCGAAATGGGTGTATATCAAGGGGGTTATGCGGCTTACTTGGAAGCAAACCAAAACGAGGAAGAGGATCGTAAGCTGAGTAAAAAAAAGTTCTTCGAAGCGCGGGTAAGGATCCAGGGGAATAGTCAACGACGTAAAGAGTTGGAAGCCTTGGAAGACAGGATAAATGTGTTGGAGAGTGAGTTCAGAGCAGTTTCTGAACAAATTGAAGGTGCAGGTGTGGATGTGGAGAAAGTGCGCGAGCTCGGTGAGCGCTACGCCATATTAGAGGCCGAGCTCAATCGTGAGATGGAAACTTGGGAACGGCTTGCATCGGAGCTGATGGGAGCATGATATAATCCGCCAGAATCGGCAAGGAAAATTATGAACTAGGCATTTCATGATGAAGATGAATAATATTAGGGCATCAAAACGAGAAGGCTCTCTTCCAAGCTGGGTAATCTGGGCTGTAGCCATTGCGTTCGGGCTGGCCACGATCGCTTCGGGCGTTCTCGTATTTAGAACGGTACAAAATCTGGTAGGAAAATGGACCGGTATTGGGATAAACCCCTTTGGATTTAGCGCGAGCGCAGATGAAACCAGTTTGCCGGAATCGGATGTTACTCCAACTGCAGTAATTCTGGATGAGACGCTGGAGCTCTGGAATGGCAGCGATCGAGTTACGATCCTATTTATGGGTCTTGATTATCGGGATTGGTTAAGCGGAGATGGTCCACCGCGCACTGATACTATGATGCTGGTAACGGTTGACCCGATTACGCGCACTGCGGGGATGCTTTCGATACCCCGCGATTTATGGGTTGAAATTCCCGGGTATCCGCAGCATAATCGCATTAATACCGCATACTTTCTGGGTGAATCGGAGCGTCTGCCAGGCGGCGGCCCTGGGCTGGCGATGAAAACGGTTGAGAATTTGATCGGTGTGCCGGTGCAATACTATGCGGTGGTTGATTTTTCCGTATTTGAGCGGGTGATTGATGAAATTGGCGGAATCGACGTTTTGGCAAAAGAGCGAATAAAAATCTCGCCGATTGGCGAGATGAGCAAATGGCTGGAAGCGAAAGCCTATCATCTAAACGGCGCTGAAGCACTGGCATATGCTCGCGCCCGGAAGACGGAAGGCGGGGACTTCGATCGAGCTCAGCGCCAACAGCAAGTTGTGATGGCAATACGTGATCGAGTGACAGGCTTTGATATGATCCCGATGCTGATCGCCAAGGCGCCCAAGCTCTACCAGGAGATTTCCGGGGGAATTCGGACGAACCTATCACTGGAAGATATGATCTCTTTGGGAATGCTGGCCCTCGATATCGATATGGGTAACATAAAGCGAGGAGTCATCGCGCCGCCGGAGATGGTATTGCTTGAAACGCTGCCAGATGGCGCACAGGTCTTAAAACCAGTTCCGGATAAAATCCGACTGCTGCGAGACGAGATCTTTACCTCAACCGGTGCGATTGGACCTTCGCTTGATATTGATAATCCGGCGGAAGCGGCCAAGCAGGAGGACGCGAAATTAGCTGTCCGCAATGGCGCGGGAATTGAGGGTTTGGCCGGTACTACGGCTGATTATTTGCGTAATCAGGGCTTGAATGTAGTTGAAGTCGGAAACGCTGACCGGATGGATTACCTAAAGACGGTCGTGATCGACTATACCGGGAATCCATATACCCGCAGTTACTTGAAGAACTTAATGAACCTTACCGAAGGACAAATCCTCAGTCAGATCATTCCAGATAGCGATATTGATGTCGCTGTGATTGTAGGCTCCGATTTTTATCCGCCTAACCAATAAATCCAGAGCAATTGTTATAGCCATAAAAATAGGCTTAATCCTCCCGTGGACATCCCGCGGGTTCCAAACCCGCGGGAGGGTTTAAAGAGAAGATTATTGTGAATGCAAGAATGAAACAAAACTTGTCGCTTTGCGCCTTATGGAAGGCAGCAGCGCGGGATCTCAATTCAAACCTTCTTCTTGTCCCCTTCGCCGACTATTATTTATAGAGAATCGATTGGAATTCAAGCCTGGCCTTGTCAGGCCAGGATCGCAACTGGCAATCGGGTAACTGCCATCTATATCGGGCGAATGCCATTAGGAGTTGTGTAAGAGTAGAAAGCGATAATTGAGGTGGAAGCGAGAGCTAATGCAGGCGGTCGACCCTCATTCCTTGGCGGATGTAGTGCCATACCGCCTGCATAGGATGGCTCCGATGGTGGCGCCCAGTAAGATTATGGCTGCGCCCAGGCTATCAAGACGGTAGCTGGCGATATGGTAGATTGGATCTGCTCGTAGAAAGCTGATGGCTAGGGCGCCAATAGAAAGCATGGCTAAGCCAGACAGGCCCAATACGCCTGACTGATCAGGCAATTTCCTAATGGATAGAAGAATAAACAAGATTGTAAGGCTGTAAAGCGAACCCATTGCCTGGGTTGGCCAGCGTTGGGAGAAAACGCCAAAGAGATCAGGAGTTGGAGGCGATAGCAAGCCCAGATTTACCGGGCGACCATAAGCGCAATGATCCAGCAGACAGCCGAGCCAGCTTGAGAACGAGAGCATAGCTGCAGGAACGGCAAGCGCATCAGCAAATAATAAATAGGGGCGGTGGGTCAAGGCAGCATAGATGGCTAGGCCGATAAGCGCCCCGACGACAGCGCCAATCCAGCTCAGCCCACCTTCCCAAAAGCGAACTGCTTCTTCAAGGCGAGTGCAATAATAGCTCCAATACGTGGCCAGAAAAAATGCGCGTCCGCCGATTATAGCGCCTCCAAGGGCTGCCAAGCCTGCATCAATTCTTGCGGTCGGGGTTAAATGTTTCTCGACAGCTCTAGTTGGCATTTTTCCAAGGCCCAGCCATAAGAAGCTGGCCATGATGCCTGCTGTGAAAACTAGCGGATAAGCGTTAGCCATGTTTTATTCCACCTCTATACTGGCTATAATATCATTAGCAGCCAGTTGCTTTTTGCTTTCATATTATATAGAGAAGTAGAACTTTCCAAGTGGATCATCTCACAATATCGGATCGCCGCCTGTTTTGCGACTTTGCGATTATGTAATGAGCGTTGAGAGAATAGCTTTTACATGAAAATGAAGGTTGCGAAAAGACGCATCTAATAGATTGGCTATAGCCAGTGATTAGTAATCCAGATCTGCTTTTCTTTTTCTCGTTGCCGCTCTATGGCTAACCTTGCTTGCAGTGATAACGCCAGAGGGTGAAAGGCAGTCTGTTATCCTGCGAGCCCAAGGCGCACAACAAGGGCAATTGCTGCGGGCGCAGGGATATGCAGCCGCACTGAAGAGTATCTATCGGGCCGAACAGACCATCGATCAGAAGACCATGACGCTGCAATATTTTGAAACATTAAAAAAGATAGGCGCCGGCGAATCTACAAAATATATCTTCCCGCTCGAATTCACCAGCCTCCTACAGAATTTTATGAAAGGAAAGGAGGAAACATAGTAATTGGATGCGATATCAGCGCCGGTTGCCGGCGTCAAGATCGTTCAAGCCAGTTGGCGCGATCTTAAGAGCCTTGTAGCCCTGGAAAAAATCTGCTTTGGAAGAGATGCCTGGCCATGGATGGATATCTTGGCGGCGCTGACTTTCCCCGAGATGGTGCATTTAATAGCAACTGCCTCAGGGCAAATTGTTGGGTTTGTGGCTGGCGATCGGCGGGGGAGGGAAGGCTTGGCGTGGATTTCCACGTTAAGCGTTCACCCCGACTTCCGGCGGCTTGGCATTGGACGTGAATTGCTACAGAGAGCGGAAGAAGAACTTGGCATGGATCGAATACGATTAACTCTGCGCGCCTCTAATCGGGCTGCCTTCGATCTGTATCGCCAGTTGAATTACCAGATAGTCGATATCTGGCGCAATTATTACCGCGATAAAGAGGACGGCCTGGTAATGGAAAAGGTGCGCCGATAGCCTTTCTGGTGGATGCGGGGAAGAGCTTTCTGGCTTGTGTTTTTATGCGCAACTTACGCGGGTTGGTATCCTGGCAAATCCGTTCGAGATTGGGCTGCATCCGCTCTGCACATATGTAGTCAAAGCTCTCAGCAATCACTTGTAAAGCGCATCGCACCTCGATGCCATAGCTGCGGCCTCGTTGTCTTCGACGAGGCTTACGAGCCAAGTTACCGTTTATCAACCGGATCAGGCTTTTTCGATGTAGGCCGGTTATAGCCCGCATCTCGTCTAGCAGTCTGCTGCGTTCTTTTAGCAGTGGATTCTTGGTAGCGCTTATTCATCTTGCGTAAATACTTGCGACGCTCATTTATAGTCATTTCATCATCGGTGGACATGGCTCACTCGGTAACATTTTCATTTGAGTGAACCATTATCCTCCGGTAACATTTTTGATGAATGAATACGGCGCTTTGACCTCATCCGGCCATTCTGGTACAATGCGACATAGGATGTTGTACCCTTCATCCCTGAGCGCCGCTACTGGCGCTCAAACTTTGAGGAAAGGGCTTGGATCAAGATGAAAGTATTGCTATTGAAAGATGTCTATAAGCTCGGCCGGGCTGGCGATGTAAAGAAGGTTGCCGATGGATTTGGGCGCAATTATCTGATTCGCCAGGGATTGGCAGTTATGGCTACACCCGGGTCACTCAAACAGGCGAGTCGAATCCGGAAAACTGCGGATGAAAACCGTATCCGACTCAATCAGGAATTAGGCGTAATAAGCGAACGTATTAATGGCCTGGAGCTGGCTTTCCCGGTTAAAGCGGGCGAAGCCGGTAAGCTCTATGGCTCGATTACTACGACAATGATTGCTGAGAGGATTGAACAGGAGACCGGAGCGGAGGTCGATCGGCGTCAAGTCGATACAGAACCGATCAAGATGTTGGGTGTACATAAAGCCTCTGTCCGGCTTACCATTGACCTGATTCCGGAAATTACAATCCTTGTCCACCGTGAAGGTGAACCGCCTGAGTCGGCTTTTGCCGAAGAAGAGGCCATAGCAGAAGCAGAAAAAGAGAAAGAAATCGGTGAGAGTAAAGCCGAAGGAGCAACGGAACCAGAATCGGAGAATGCAGATATAACCAAGGAGGAAGCTGAAACTCAGGAAGACCAGACGAACAGCAAGGCAGACAAGGCGGCGATGGAAGCAGAATCAGAGAATACAGATACAGCGAAGGCGGAAGCTGAAACTCAGAAAGACCAGACGAACAGCAAGGCAGACAAGGAAACGACGGAAGCAGAAGCGTAAAATATTAATCAACTTCGCCACTGGCAAGAGTTAATTGGATTCTATGCTAGTGGCGTTATTTATGAGATGATTGCACTGAAAAAAGCCCAAATGCGAGAGAAGGCTTTTCCTGCTAACGGCTGCTTTTTTCAGTAGATTCATGAGATGCTATGGCAGAGATCGGGCGTGTACTTAAGGACACAAGAGAGCGCTTGGGACTGACGCTAGAAGAAGTCGAGCGAGCAACCCATATTCGAGTAAGGTACCTAGAATCGATTGAGGAGGACGAATTCGAAGCTCTGCCCTCGCAGGTGCAGGTTCGTGGGTTTCTCCGCAATTATGCTGATTTTTTGGGATTGGATTCAGGTGAAATCTTGCTGCAATATGCTGATATTTTACAGTCCCGTCGGCCGAAAACCTTTCAAAATGAAGGCGCTAGCCAGGCGAAAAAGCGCCAGCCTAAAAAAGTGCACGTCAAGAAATTACGCTGGCTATCTACAGATTTACTGATTGCGGTCGGGATCGCACTGCTGATTATATCGGTGCTAATTTGGGGAGGAGGGCGGATACTTTCCACACTGCATGAGCGCGACCAGCAACCAGAAGAGATGTCGGCTCTGATTACGCTCTCTCCTATGCCAGCTGTGAGCCCGACAGTTGAATTAACATCGGCGCCCCCCGAAGCCTCTCTAACTGAGCCATCTGCAACGCCTACGTTACCATTACCGTTTGATATTACTAGCGGCGTTGACGTGACGTTAGTAGCCGAAAAGAGGGCTTGGGTCCGTATAGTTGTCGATGATGTTGAGCTTTTTAAGGGAAGAGTGCATCCAGGGGATGTATTGGAGTATCGGGGGGAAAATACTATTGAGGTGATCACGGGTAATGGTGGCGCCCTGCATGTCTATTTCAATGGCAAGGATCAGGGACTGATGGGGGGGCTTGATCAGGTTATCATTCGTCTATGGACGTTGAATGGGGTCATCACTCCAACCCCAACTCAGACGCGCACAGCTACGGTTACGCCAACGTCCGGCCCAGAGCATACCGAGACCCCGGCGCCAACTGTAACAAGGTAGCGAATGGAAAAGCGGCACTATTTTCTGGTTTCCCTAGGTTGTTCAAAAAACACAGTTGATTCGGAATCGATAGCCGCCCTGCTTGGGCGTGCCGGGTATCGATCAACGCCCAATGCTGAGAAAGCCGAAATCTTAATCGTCAACACTTGCGGCTTTATTAACCCTGCTCGCCAGGAATCGCTTTCCATCTTGCGACAATTGGCGGAAGCAAAGCAAAGCGGACAGCTCTTAATCGCCGCAGGGTGTATGTCTCAGCTCTATAGCGCTGAGATCGTTCGCCAGGTGCCCGCGATCGACGGAATCATCGGCACCCGCCGCTGGATGGATATTCTCGACCTGATCCGTGATTTAGGCCAGAATTCTTCTTCCAGGCCGCTCTATCATTTGCCAGAAACCCCGACGATTGGCCGTGATGAGAAAGGTGTTGCCTGCATTGCGATTCAAGGCGCTAGCGCCTACCTGAAAATAGCAGATGGGTGCCGTCGTCCATGTGCATACTGTGCTATCCCGCTAATTAAAGGGACAGTGGTAAGCCGTTCTCCCCAATTGATCATTACCGATGCCAAAAAGCTTCAGCAGCTGGGCGTAAGGGAAATGGTTTTAATCGCTCAGGATACTACCGATTACGGCTATGATTTGGGTTTGCATGATGGGCTGCCGCAGCTGATAGAGCAGCTTATCCCCGCAGTCCCGAAGATCGAATGGATCCGGATTATGTATGCATATCCCGGCTGTGTGACCGACCGGCTCATCGAGATCATGGCGTCGCAGACGCAGATTTTACCCTATCTGGATATTCCACTTCAGCATGCTCACCCTAATACCTTACATAGGATGCGACGCCCTGCAAATGTCGAATGGGTCTATCGAATTATTGAGAAAATGCGGGCGGCTATTCCAGAGCTTGCGCTGCGAACGACATTCATCGTTGGCTATCCCGGAGAGACCGAAAAGGAATTCCAGGCCTTGCTGGACTTTATTACCGATCTGCGTTTTGATCGTGTTGGAGTTTTCACCTTTTCTTTCGAGCGGGGCACTGCCAGTGAATCTCTTGGAGATCCGATTCCTGTAGAGATCAAAGAGGAACGGCGGGAACGACTGATGATCGCTCAGCAGCATATCTCGCTAGAAAAGAATCGGAGTTTTATCGGCAGGGCGCTTCCGGTTTTAATTGAAGGACATGGCGATGGAGTATCGATCGGTCGATCCTACCGTGATGCCCCCGAAGTTGATGGAGTGGTGATTGTTGAAGAGGAGCTGCCTATTGGAGAGATCGTGCCAGTAAGGATCACCGATGCCCTACCCTATGATCTAATGGGAGTGATTGAAACTGATCCTGCGAAGGAAGGTAATTAATTGATCCTGCTGATTATTTACTAATCACTATCAGGATCTCCCCGCTGCATTGATTGCCCTCTCACGTAAGCTCATAGGTATTTCAGACCGCCTTGATGCTGAAGATCTATTGATGCAAGAAAATGGGATACAACCGGGGGCTAATATTACTTTACTGAGTATTGTCATATGCTGCATTTAATCTAAGAAAGAAACGAGAATATTTAAGCAGGATGGCCTTAATCATAGACCAATGATTTCCTTTCTAAGGGGAAAAGCCAGAAAACCTCTCCCAACGTGCTAAGCACACTATCGCTTGTCATCGCTGGCTTAAAGGCGAAACCTGACTGAATGGCAAACAGGGGTCTTTGGGCAGCAGCTCCCTATGATGATTTCTTCATAAACAATGTCTTATTAGAATTTTAACTAGATCCGGGCGTGAAATTACTACATATAGAATGAGGGGGACAATTCCAATAATCGCCGATCTACTTATCCTCATCAATTTCATGCCACTCTGCGTCAATTACAGAATTCATCAGCCTTTGATGTTCTTGAACAATTTCAGGCGGGCATAGCTCAATAAAAAGATAGCTTCCTAACCAGATGATAAGCACATCATCGATTGGATTGAGAGGCAGGAAATCGGGGGCGATCAAGTAGATCATTGAACCAACTGGGAGCAGCTTGAGCAGGGGATTTACTCGTCTATCGCGAATCAATCGCCAGATTAGGCGGATGCTGCCGGCAATGCCGTCAAAAAAGCCGTCATTTTTTATTGGGACTAGCTTATCCGATTGCTTACTCATGGATGGCTCCTTTATGAGATAAAGCTTGAAAATCCCATATAGCATGTATCATACGCTGTCATTTGCTTAGGGATTCTTCACGCCGGAAGTGGATGTCTCTGAATTCGCTATACATTATTATTATGCAAGGGCTCTTCGGCTCCTGGATTATGTCAGGAGGCTGCTGCATGAAGGTCAATTTTCGCCTTCGACAGGAACTCTCCCGAGTTCTGTTGAGTATATTTTGGATATCTCTTATTAGGCTGTTGCATAAATACTCAACCTTGGAAAAGTATGAGGTGCTGTCCCAAAATAATAGGGAATATTAGACTTATAAGGGTTGATAATGCCAGGTATGAGCTATTTTCTTATTCCAAGTGAGATAGAAGTTTATCCTGTAAGGGTTATGAAATAGCCCCTTATACGGCTGATTATTATACCTCTGAATACGAGCATATATACCACACTCTTTTGCGGGCAAATATGTTTTTCAACATCCTCTATTAGATCAGACTTCCAGAGAAAGATCTATATGGGTCATATTTCCTTTGATGTGCAACCGCATTCTCATTCCCCGCACATATCTATTAGATTCCTTTGCAGGCAAAATATATTGTTGAATATCTCCGTCCATTCGGCATTTGCTTCTAACGGGGTGATGGGTTGAGTGGCGGCAAGCGAACAATGCTGGTAGCTAACCAGTGATCGCCGCTAGCATCAAGCTTGCCATAAACGGCGATGCCATCTCCGATATTCAACTGAGGGAGCAAGAGCTTGGCGCCATCAAGATCCTCAATGCGTGTTTCTGGGGATATTTCGACCAATTGTGGCCCATCCTCGGTAGCGAGTCTGATTCTGTCTTCCTCTATATGTCGAATTTGACCAAGTATATCTGGATGCTGATCCTTATCTTGTGGATGGTTTGGATTGGTTTGTAAGGGCAGGCGCACGATGCGTGTGGCCAGTAATACCTTATCATTTGTGATGTCGCGCTGGCCATATACTGCAACGTTATCATCGCGTTTTAATTGGGAGAGTGAGAGCTCCGTGCCGCTAAGATCCACGACTCGGGTATCGGAAGTGACTCGTATCAGTCGAGGGCCATCTTGAGTGAGCAGCTCGAGTGCATCTTCCGAAATAGTCCAGATGCGGCCGAGGAGATCCGGGCGTTGATTGCCTTGAGGGGGAGCCTGATTTTGGCCAGCGGGTTTTGGTTGGGGAACGGCATGAAACCCTGGTTGACGGGCAAGGCCTTTTATGCTCCAGCCGTATCGACCCACATAAACGCCGAATGAGAAGGCGGCGGTTAGCAGCATTAAGATTAAAATGCCAGCGCCGATTATTATCTGCCAGCGATGTTCAACCATCTTTCCATCATCTCCAATTGATCGACTATAGTGATTTCACCAAGATCGATTTCAGTTTGGCTTTGATCCGACCGAATCGAGAGCCTATGAGCGCCGGGTGTAATTGTGGATGGAATCACGAGCCAGTAATCCTCTACGATCACCTGGTCGGAATCGAGCCCAATCTCGCGCTGGTAGCGTTGCAAATTGCTAAGACCGAGTTCATGGACCTCCAAGGGCTGATCGTCGATGAAAGTGATCACCCTTTTCAATTCGGGTTGATAAAGCTGCAAATATAGCACAATGTGAATCCGCGCCCCGCTTTCTAGAGTCATCGGGCTAAGGTCTGCTCCCAGGATCCTCAGGCCGTTGAGATCGGCTTCGAGAGGAATGCTCGGGTTGGCATTGGTAATAACTAACTCGGGTGGTTCGGCTGAAAGCGCATATAGGATAAGGTGACTGCGAGCGCGGGCCCCACCTTCAGTCTGTGTGCCGAAGAGAATGGGAATCTGCCACCAATCGGCATCGATTATGCCAGCAGGTAGCGCACCGGGCCTGCGTCTTTGTGGTTGGTTTAATACTGGCGTGGTTGTGAAAATATCCCGTCCGGCAAGGCCCATTCCGGCGGGATCAGGCGTCGTCAATGCCGGCAATAGCACATCAGGCCGCGTATCATAGGCTAATTGCCAATAAAATGCGTCGTATCCAAATACCCCGCTAGAAGTAAGTAGTACCGCGCCTTCGGGGAGCATTTCCCAGATGTTGGCATAGAAATCGTTTACCGCCACATCGCGACTGTGATCGCTGATCTTCCAATGGAAAAGAAGCGGGAAAATAGCTAGGGCTATTGTTGTGATACAAAGAATCAGATTGGCTACTCGAGTCAATCGATCTCGTTTCAACAAGCGAGCCGCAGCCGAGAGGCCTCCCAGGGTTTCTGCGGCGCCAAAAGCGATAAACAATGCCCAAAAGAA
>DAOVFE010000168.1 GCA_030673085.1 Anaerolineales bacterium
AGCAAGCTTAGGGACCTCAGCAAGCTGAGGGGTATTCTGGCTAATCGAATAAACTCCCCACTTCGCGACAAATTTACTCAGTGCAATTGGGCCAGCTCCCCACCGACCTGCCTTTTGGGACAGCCCCTTCTTCTAAGGAAAAAGCCATAAATGAGGGCGGTAGCTCCCAAACCCGCACTTTCCACTCATCCCTACAGCAAGTTGTTGGGTTTCCTGGCTTTTTCCCATGATGTCTCTTTTTCAATACTCTCCTACTATCTTGTTGACAAGTGCATTCTCTTTGTAAATGCCTTCATAGTGCCGCCTGATCATCTATTCAGCGCCCAATATTCAAAAAACTGCTACAATCTGACTTAATGTGATCTACAAGGATTGGTTATATCCAACGGAAAGAAAGAGCGAAAAAAGGGTAAACTCCGGAGAGCGCTGAAGGTTTCCACGCCCATAGCTTTCTTCTAGTAGAAGACTGAATGATCCATTTAATGAAACACTCCACCTATCTATCAGCTTCTTTCATCTGGCAGGACATACATAAGCATCAGAGACTATTCAATGGCTTTAACGCCAGCCGGCGCGGGTCTGGCTTGCCATCTAATTCCCGCCAGATGCTCCTTACTAAATTACCTAATAGAATCCTTGGTTTCATTGCGCTGATCATGCTTCTTACCAGCGCATGCACTGCCAACCAGCAAACAAAACCCAGCACAGCTATCGATCATGCGGATTCTAGCCTAAACATTGAACAAACCTGGACGCCTTTGGATTCGAGCTCAATAGTTGCGACTCAACCTTTAACTTCAACACCCCAACAGGCGACCCAATCTCAATCTGCATCGTCCCCGATATTGACTCCTTTGGCGCCTATATCACCCGAAGATTGGCAAAGAGGACCCCGCCGCGCGGCGGTTGATATTCTCGTTTACGCCGATTTCCAGTGTAGAAATTCCGCCCGCCTAGCCAAAACCCTATCGCAACTTCTGGCGGCCCACCCTAACGATCTTAGGATCATCTTTCGCCATTTTCCGCTCCAACCGCTGCATGACAAAGCTTTCCTCGCCGGCGAGGCGGCTGAAGCGGCCGGCGCCCAGGCATCATTCTGGGAAATGCATGATTTGCTCTTCGAACGCCAAGAAATCTGGAGGAATCTCGACGCCTCTTCTTTCCAAGAATGGCTCATCCGGGTAGCCAGCGAGCTTGGGCTTAATTCCTCGCAATTCGAGCAAGATCTTTCTCAGAATCGTTTTACGCCTAAGCTGGAACAGGCATTTTTAGACGGATTATCATCCGGGCTAACCGGCACTCCCATGATTTTTATCAATGGCAGCCAACTATCTCTGCCACCTAATCTCACCAACCTGGAAGCAACTATACGGCTTGAATTGCTTGAGAAACGCCAGTTTGCATCCCGCCCGCCGATTATTCTGCAGCCATCTGCCGATTACACAGCCCACCTTCACCTTGATAATGGCGAAGTAGCTATCCGCCTTTTCCCCCAATCGGCTCGGCTGGCGGTTAACAGCTTTATTTTCCTCGCTGAGCATGGTTGGTTCGATGATACTCAATTTCATCGTGTGCTTCCCGGTATGCTAGTAGAGAGTGGAGATCCCTCTGGCACAGGATTTGGCGGTCCAGGGTATACTTTCCCCACAGAGATTGACCCGGTATTAACTTTCGATCAGCCCGGGATGGTTGCGCTTTGCAGCGAAGCGCCGGGAACAAATGGCAGCCGCTTTTTTATTACACTAAGGCCTATGCCTCAACTCAATGGAACCCGTACAATCTTTGGGCGTGTGGTTGAAGGGCTCGATCTCATTAATGCACTAGGGCGACGCGATCCCATTGACAATTTACTTGATCCAGCACAAACTACGATTCGAGCAGTGACGATTGAACAACAATGAAAAAAGATCACTCTACTAATTTGGAAAATATCCTTTTGCTTTTACTCTCTTCAATCGGCGTCCTGCTATGTATTGGGACCGCAGGCAGCATTTTTATTTTATATCTGGCAATGCCGATGACGGGAAGCCAAAGCTCTATAGCCTTTGGCGAATGGGGCATGGTCTCTGTAGGCGTAATTGCAGTTTGCGGTCTGCCAGGCATCTACTGGAGTGTGCGCAGGCTGCGGGGCTCTCCTCCCATAATGACTAAAAAGCCCTCGCCAAAATGGTATTGGCTAGTCCTAATTCTGCCGGCCAGCCTCGGCCTGGGCTACTTAGCCTTCTCGCAAGGCGTCATGCCTCATCTCATCGGTCCAATGGCCAACATTCTTGCTGCACTGGGGACAGTAGGATTTGCTCTCCTGCTTGCGAGAAGTGTTAGTCCGTCAGTCTCGTTTCGCAGGCTATGGGGTCAGTTCCTTACTGGATTGTATGCTGTCCCTCCATTCGCAATAGCGTTAGAGCTGCTTGCATTAATCCCGACAATTATCTTACTCGCTATCAGCCTTTGGGACTCTCCCATAGGTGAAATTTTTTCAGAATCTTTGCTTAACCCATCGGGGAACCCATTCAATTCGTCGCTAGAACTCGATCCATCGCTCATCCTGCAGCCAGGCGTCCTTTTGATTATTTTAGCGTATGCTGCAGTTATCGTGCCCATAATTGAAGAGACATTAAAAACCATGGCGATCTGGCCGTTACTCTCTCGTCGCCTTTCGCCAGGCGAAGCTTTTCTGAGCGGCGCCTTGGCTGGCGCCGGTTATGCCCTTTTCGAAGCGCTCTTCCTAACCCAGCCAGGCATTGATTGGGTTCAAGTGGCCTTCGCTCGTGGCGGGGCCACATTAATCCACACCGCTACCGCTGCTATTTCATCCTGGGGATTGGCTGAAGGCTTTATACACAAGCGATGGAATCGCCTCGCTATTGCCTACCTATTCGCCATTGGCATACATGGGTTGTGGAACGCAAGCGCGATTCTTACGGCAGTTCTGACTTTGAATGGCGAAAGCCTTAGCGATTGGCTTTTCCCAAATGCCGTGAATTTATTGCAATTTTTGACTCCCCTACTCCTTGTGACGCTCAGCATTCTGGCGATCGCTGCCATCCTATTCTTCGGACGGCACCTGCAGAAGGCCGAAACCAGCGCTTGAGAAACCATTCATCAGTCTTCACGGCCCGAGGATGAACCGTGCCGGACATGATGGTAAATATAATAGCCCAGCGCCGCTAGAATGGCTATGGCGATTGGAATATCGAATGGCCGTATGATAGCTCGAAGCTCTTCCCATTGAGAACCAAAGAGGAAACCTCCATATGCCAGCCCACCGCACCAGATAAACGATCCCAAAAAAGTATATATGAGAAAAGGCCTAATCCGGGCATGGCCTATACCAGCCGGGAAAGATATAAATGTGCGTACGATCGGCAATAACCTCGATAGAAATGCCGCCCATTCTCCCCAGCGTTCAAACCACCCATCTGCCTTTTCTAAATCATCTGCCCTGAGCATCAGGAACTTCCCATATTTATCTAGCAAAGGACGACCACCCCACGCTCCGAGCAAGTAGGATAATAGGGAGCCAACTGTACAGCCTAACGCTCCCCAAAAGCCGCCTTGTAGGATAGCTTGCAGAGCTGTGCCTCCGCGTGCCTGCACCAGCAGCCAGCCAGATAAAGGCATGGTGACCTCGCTTGGAATCGGGATATTGGCACTTTCAAGCGCCATAATCCCAAATACACCGCCCCATCCAATCGTTTGAAAAAGATTAGTCAAAAATTCAACTATCGCCTGCTCCACCGCAATTGACATGTATTTCTCCCAGATAAAAGAATGGTCGACCATTGCATTTGCGGCCGGCCAGCTCAGATTATAGCCGATTTTAGCCTGGCTCACCCGCCCTTGTTGACAAACACACCCGGCCATGCTACATTACCGCCGTCATTAATTAAATTCACAATGATGAGGGCGTTAGAAGTATATTTGCCCGTAAAAGAATGTAGTAGATATTTTATTGAAACTTCGCCCCTCATATCTACCAACACTTCGGCAAATGATTTCTCTTTTTCAACACCCGCATAACAACACTTGCTTATTAGGAGGCCGGCATTGGCAAAGTCACGTACGGAACTTATGGTTGAGCGTCTGCGTGACGTGCAGGCGTCCTCACCGGATGTAGAAGCATGTGCGATGGTCAGCGTTGATGGACTGACGATCGCCTCGGCGCTACCCTCCAATATAGAGGAGGATCGCGTCGCAGCCATGTCCGCAGCAATGCTATCTCTAGGCGAGCGTATTGCCGAAGAACTCGGCCGGGGCGCCCTGGATCAGGTATATGTCAAAGGTGAGAATGGCTATGTACTTCTAATGGCCGTTGGCGATGATGCCGTGCTAACCACACTGGCCCGCAAACGAGCCAAGCTCGGCTTATTGTTCCATGATATGCGCCAAGCAATCAAGCAGCTTACTCAACTGCTCTAGGTGTGCAATAGGCCGCAATAGGCATCGTCACGATATACCTCACTGCCGTTCCATTGAAAGATTTGTCTTCCTTTTTGGATTAGGATTAACCATCGCGAGTGAAGTTCCTATTTCTAACTACTCTGAAATGGCTCAATTTGCAGCATCCAAGACTGTACTTTTCCAACAGCTCCTTTATTATTATCGACGCCGAAAGATTGCATAGAAAGACACGATCACACTCTCTAGAGCTTCGTCCCCCTTCTTACGAACTCCCCTGACCTTCCTATTCGCTTCTCTTAACTTCACCCGGCGCCCGTGAAGCCAACTAATGCCAGCCACCGCGGAAGATGTAATCTCTCTCAATCTAGCCGGGTTCCGTCATACCTGCCACCTGGCCACGATGCCCCGACAAAGAGAAACAGCCATTATCACAGTAACTAGGATTGAACAAGGATATGGGTTAATTTCTAGGCTCCCGACTGAAGCTCAAGAATCCATGAAGCCGATGTGAGCGAGATATATAGAGCAGCTCTCACTATCCGGCTTGAAAATGCAAACGCTATATGAAGTATTATCAAGCTCAGATACTGAGAGTGTTGAAAAAGAGAGGAATCATGGGAAAAAGCCAGGAAACCCAACAACTTGCTGTGGGGATGAGTAGAAAGTGCGGGTTTGGGAGCTACCGCCCCATGGAAAAAGCCAGGAAACCCA
>DAOVFE010000328.1 GCA_030673085.1 Anaerolineales bacterium
AAGGCGCCCTCTTGCAATCAAGGTTTCGAACTTTCCTGCAGCCGGTCGTCCACATTCGGGTCTTTCCTTTGCTGATCTGGTATGGGAATATTTCATTGGCTCGGGTATGACCCGATTCCTGGCGCTGTTTTATGGGCAAGATGCTTCCAAGGCCGGCCCGATTCGTTCCGGCCGACCAATAGATGGTCAGCTTGTCCGGCTCTATGGTGCAGTTCTGGGGATGAAAGGGGCCGATAAAAATGTTATGGCAGGCTTGTATCGTAAACTGCCAAATCGGGTCTTTAGTGCAAAGCCGGCGTCTTGTCCGGCATTGTGCCCGTATACTACCAGCCATACGTATGGCACTTTCTCTGATACAGATGCCTTTAGTGATTATGCCACTGAGCAAGGAGTAGACAATAACCGGCCAAATCTAGAAGGAATGCGCTTTGATTCGGTTGCGCCAGAGGACGGGAAAGAAGGTGAGCGGCTCTGGATTTATTATAGCTTTAATAATCAAGTTGGGTGGAATTATGATCAAGAGACTGGCCTTTATTTACGGTCGCAGGATAAGGCCGATGGAACCGGCATCTTGTATCCTATGACTGACCAGATTACCGGACAGCAACTTTCATTCAGCAATGTTGTGATTATGTTCGCATGGCATGAGTATATCTCGCCAACTCTGATTAATATCGAGATGTGGCATGCAAATGATCGCCGGGCGTTGGTTTTCCGCGATGGTAAGGTTTTTGAGTGCCGTTTTTCTATGATCGATCCGGATAAGCCCCTATCGTTTAAGACGGCCGATGGGGATCCTTTTCCTTTCAAGCCGGGAAACACGTGGTTTGAGATTGTGGGCCTTGGGTCCACACTTGAAGAGCTTGAGGAAGGCTATTGGAAGACTCGATTTTACCCTTAGCTATTAAGCTAAGAAGGCAAATGCAGCACTGAGTTAAAGCTGCAAAGGCTTCCTTAGGGTGCAATTGAGCTTCTGGAAGGAATATCCTGCTTGTTGCAGTGTGGGCAATCATGTCTAGGATAGCAAATATAGCCTTTCGCTAAAAGACATTTAGCAGTGAAGAACCCCGCAGCTTGCTGCGGGGTTCTTCTAAGGAAAAAGCCAATATGAGGACGGCAGCCCCCAAACCCACGATTGCCATTCATCCCCACAGCAAGCTGCGGGGGGGGTATTCTGGCTTTTTCCCATAAATTGAACCATACGCTCGGGAATTACTCATGTGCAATTAGTGCATGATAATGTCTCTGATTTACCGGAATCTTCGCTAATACTCTTGATTTGGCAACCCTCGGGCAGGATTCCCTCAAACGGCAATCAGAATCTTCATATCTGTCAGAATCCGTGAAAGGTGAGGGGGCAAATCGTCATAAGCCCTTATTCAGGTCATCTGATCCTCTCAAGCCGGTTCAAAAAGAAAGCCACTCATTTCGATAGACGAACGCCTAGTGTGACATTTTAAAGTTTAATACAACGAGGTCTTGACATTGAGTCCTTTTTGACATATTCTAGTTTCAATTATGATGAAATTAGTTGCTTTCGCCCCGCGTCGAATTCAGCCGTTCCAGACCACAGGTCTGGCATCTGGGGTTTCCTGAGCAACTTCTAAAATAGCTAACTATACCCCGCCAGATCAACACATTGGTCTGGCGGTTTCTTTTTTATAAAGGAAGTGGGCATTTGGCTATCAAAAAGGGCACAGGTCATTTTCGATGAAATCGAGGCCGACGTTGGGAATCAATCGGCGTGCCGATATTACTTGGAAAGGAGCAAGGGAGGATCATGGATAGTGTTATCCGTAAAGCCGAGATTGAAGACGTATCTGATATTGCCGAGCTAGTGGAGACTTATGTAAGCCGCAATAAGCTGCTTCCCTGTTCAGCTGAAGAGATTCAAGCCAGCATTGAAGACTGGATCGTGGCAGCTAATAACGGCCGCATCCTGGGATGTGGTTCACTACTGGCATATTCGCCCAGTCTGGCGGAGATCCGTTCGCTGGCGGTAGTTGAAGATGCAATGAGGAAAGGTCTGGGGATGGCGATGCTTCAGGACCTTATTGCCGAAGCAAAGCGGCGGAATGTGAAAATGGTCTTTGCACTAACTCGCATTGTTCCCTTCTTTGAGCGGGCTGGCTTTCATCTCAGCTTGCCCGAGCTATTCCCCGAGAAAATATGGCGTGATTGTGGATCATGCCCATTGAAGGATAACTGCGATGAATTGGCAGTTGCATTGCGACTGGATAGGTCGGAAGTCTAGCGGTGGACGCCGTGTGCGACAGGAAAGGACATTCCTTGACTCACTCAGCGGTCGATGGAGCTGTTCTTGCCAACGCTGGCGGTCTTGATGCTTCGGTTATTACATCATTATTGCATGAAAGCAGGGGAAATAAAGCAATCTAATGATGCGTGAATGCAGGCCAAGGTGTGGAGACATACGGGCTTAAAGAGAAGGTTTTGCTGGCGGCGCGGATTATAATCGATAAGAGAGTCCAACATTCGACTATAGTCAGTGAGCGGCCATGACTCCAAAGATATTAGAATAATTCAGGCTCAATGGATACTGCAAACTGCAAATTGCTGGAGAGCAGGCAATGACGGGAACGGTTCAAACTATCCCGACTTGCCTTGATTTTATTAATTTTCGCTCCCTCTGATTGTGCAAGCTTCTTCAATACCTTTATTCGATTAGCCAGAATACCCCTCAGCTTGCT
>DAOVFE010000448.1 GCA_030673085.1 Anaerolineales bacterium
CGAAAACTCTTGAATTGTAAACAGGAGATAATTGTCAGCTATGGCGAAAATTAATCTAAACCGAGTTGAAATGACAAAGCAGAAACCAGAAGTGCGGGTTAAAAACTTTGATGAGGTGGCTTTGGGCTACAGCGCCGAACAAGCTCTGCTGGAAGCAGAACGCTGCATTCAATGTCCAAATAGCCCCTGCGTTGAAGGCTGCCCGGTGGAGATAGATATTCCCGGTTTTATCCTTGCCTTGCAAGAGGGTAAGATGCCGGATGCTGCAAATATTCTTAAGGACAAGAATCCGCTGCCGGGTATCTGTGGGCGCGTTTGTCCGCAAGAAACACAATGCGAGATCGTCTGCACTCTAGCCAAGAAAGACGCCCCAATTGCTATTGGTCGCCTGGAGCGATATGTGGCTGACTGGGAGCGAGAAAATATAGGAGCTTCATTGCCAAATCCAGTGAAGCCAACCGGCAAAAAGGTAGCGGTGGTCGGCTCCGGACCGGCCGGCTTAACAGCGGCAGCTGATCTAGCCAAGTACGGACATAGTGTAACCCTCTTTGAGGCATTACATATGGCAGGTGGCGTGTTGATGTATGGTATCCCTGAGTTTAGATTACCCAAGGCAATTGTACAAAATGAAGTTGACTATGTGGGTTCTCTGGGAGTGAAGATTGAAGTAAATTCCGTTGTGGGGACAATGATTACCATTGATGAGTTGCTTAGCCAAGGTTATGACGCCGTTTTCCTGGGCACTGGAGCCGGATGCCCAATATTTCTAAATATTGAAGGCGAGAACCTCAATGGGGTCTATTCGGCAAATGAATTCCTAATCCGGGTAAATTTAATGAAGGCGTACAAATTCCCTGAGTATGATACTCCGATCAGGATAGGTCGAAAGGTGGCAGTAATCGGCGGCGGCAATGTGGCTATGGACTCAGCCAGGTGTGCTCTCCGACTTGGCGCTGATAAAGTCTATATTATCTATCGACGTTCTGAAATAGAAATGCCTGCCCGGCGCGAGGAAGTTGAAAATGCAAAAGAAGAAGGGATAGAGTTTAAGCTGCTGACCAACCCAAAGCGATTTATCGGGGATGAGAATAGCAACGTAGCAGCTATGGAATGTTACCAAATGAAGCTGGGCGAGCCCGACGAGAGCGGCAGACGCCGCCCTATTGTTATTGAGGGCAGCGAATTCATCATTGATGTTGACATGGCGATAGTGGCCCTTGGCAATAATCCTAATCCGCTTATTGCTAAGACCACTCCGGATCTGAAAACCGGCTGGAAGGGAACGATAGTGGCAGATGAGATCACCGGCAAGACGGCAAAGGATAGAGTCTGGGCTGGCGGTGATATTGCTACCGGGGCAGCGACGGTAATTAGTGCAATGGGCGCCGGTAAACGCTCCGCTGCCGACATCGATAGATATCTTAGATTCAACTCTCAAGTGATATCATGAAATCGTTCCTCCCTTTCTGCTAGACTGGGGATAGAAACAACCTCAGTTTAAAAAGGGGGAATATGCTGTATTCATTTTGCCTTGG
>DAOVFE010000472.1 GCA_030673085.1 Anaerolineales bacterium
ATACCAGCCATGGCGCATGCGCTCGATATCTAGCTTGAAGACTTTATTAGTTAATCGCTTTCCATCGAAGAGGGACATCGATATCTCCGGATGTTTGATTGTCGCCATGGGCATTTCCAAGCAATGAGAAGCGGCCTTATGGCTGTTCGATCGGCATAAGCAGGTAGATGCCATTGTGATCGTTGGGATTAGATTAACTTTGCGATTACCTCGATTCCGTTTAACATCATGCTGTAGAGAAAGACCCGGTGGAGCAATTCTGCGTCGTGGGGAACTGCTCCAGCTTCTTTTGCCGCAGGAACTGCTAAATCATAGGTGTCGACACAATTCACTGGAAGGAGCACCCGCCGCTTGCGTTGGTTTGCATTGGCATCCATTCGCAGATGCATCGCTAGCTGGTAGGTGCACAAATCAGTGCAATCGCCAACCACAATAAAAGTATCGACCTCAGAGTGTTCAGACATCCATTCAGTTAGCCCGGTGTTAAGGCCGGAATGGATCGAGTTCTTTCCGAAGACTTTTATATGCTCTGAAAAGGGGAGAGCCAGAATTTCAGGTATGGTCTCGGCCTCCAGGGTCCCTCTCACACAATGGGGTGGGAATTGGGCAAATTCGATGGCGTCGAGATCATGTGAGTCCTGAAATAGCAAGATATGATGGATATTCGCCCCCCAGGCCTTTTCAAGGAGCGAGACAACAGGCTTAATAAGCTTCGCTATCCGTGGGCTGGAAAGGGGGCCTTGGTAACAAAAGCCATTAATGAGATCGACGCTGGCAATTGCCACCTTTTCCGGCGAGGGCGCAATGTTGGAGAGATGCATTTTGGGCAGGCTAGAAAACCATTGATCAAGGTAGATCAAGAATGGACGACTTTTATCTATCCAATAATCATCTGCCATTATCAGCTCCTTAGTGCAACAGATACACGAAGTATGGTCAGTATATAAGACGGCCTATTATCGGCGCAGAAGTTTGGACCGACTTAGTGTATTTATTACACCAATTGAGAGTATACTCCCATACTATGGGCTGTCAATATGACGTATAAGAGAGTGTTGAAAATGGGGAATCATGGGAAAAAGCCAGGAAACCCAACAGCTTGCTGTGGGGATGAGTAGAAAGTACGGGTTTGGGAGCTGCCGCCCCATGGAAAAAGCCAGGAAACCCAACAACTTGCTGTAGGGATGAGTGAAAAGTGCGGGTTTGGGAGCTACCGCCCTCATTTATGGCTTTTTCCTTAGAAGAACCCCGCAGCTTGCTGCGGAGTTCTTCACTTGCCGAAATGGACACGCTTTTATGAGCAAATATGTTTTTCAACACCCTCATAAATGAG
>DAOVFE010000227.1 GCA_030673085.1 Anaerolineales bacterium
ATCAATTCGTGAATATGCCCGCCAAGGGATCCAGCTCACCACTGTGGGCTTCGGGATGGGCAATTATAACGACGTGCTAATGGAGCGCCTGGCGGATGATGGCGACGGATTTTATGCCTATGTCGATACAAATAAAGAGGCGGAAAGATTGTTTGTGGATGATTTAACCGGGACGCTGCAGACTATCGCCATGGACGCCAAGGTCCAAGCAGTATTCAATCCTGAAGTCGTCACTCGCTTCCGCTTAATCGGCTTCGAGAACCGTGCGCTCGAAGACGATGAGTTCCGAGATGATACAGTCGATGCTGGGGAGATCGGCGCTGGTCACAGCGTGACGGCTTTGTATGAGGTAAAGCTGGCGCAGCAAGCCATTGGTGAGATCGCTATGTTCCACCTGCGCTGGAAGGACCCGGATGACCATGAGGTTCACGAGATCTCGCGTTCGATCGCCACTTCCGACTTGGCTCAATCCTTCGAGCAGACGCCGCCACCATTCCGTCTTGCAGTGATGGTGGCCGAGTACGCCGAAATTCTGAGGGAGAGCTACTGGGCTAAACAATATACGCTCGGAGATCTTGCCGCCGAATTGGATTGGGTCCAGGGTTCGGCCTTTGAGAATGAAGACGTGATCGAATTCGTAGATCTGGTTCAGCGAGCTTCAAATCTGGCCTGCGAGAATGGAAACTGAACCCTAGATGGATGAATGTAACCGGAGATTGGGGCGTCTTATGATGCCCCAATCGGGCGGCCACTAATAACTATTGATTCTTGGCAATTAGAGAGCGAGGTATTCTGAAGTGTTTAGACTAGTAATGTCAATCTGAGCGCTTAATTCATTCGTCGAGTGAATTATGACTATTATCCTAATGCGAGTCCGCAACGGACATCTATATAATAAGGTACCCTTTCAATGGGTATTGCTCAGGGGGCAATCCACCTAATGTTCCTTTTTAGCGCCCCAAGAGCCACTCGGTATTTTCAATCAGTAAACCGGTGAATTGGGAGAAAAGGTATGATCGGCAATATACATCCAATGCCCTGGTTGATAGACGCTGATAGCAGAGCAGATGGAGAATGCGCAAAGTTGTTGAGCTGTTTGACCTTATCTCACCTGCGTGACTAGTACATACTGCCCGGTAGCATAGCGCCGATCTGCCTGATGAGTTCCTGTCCGAGGGAGGAAATATGAAAAGAAGACTCACTCTTTTACTTGTCCTTTGTCTCTTACTAGAAGCTTGTTCCTTATTGGCTGAAGGGCATGATTTGGCTGGAGCGCATGATTTGGCTAGAGGGCATGATTATGTCCATTTCCCTGAGGTTGGAATCTATCCGGCCGAAGGTATTCTAAACATCAAGCAGGGGACAGTATCTGTATGGGGTCTGTTCAAGAGCGATCACCCACGTCGTGATCACGCTATCTTTCATACAGACGATGGCCGTTGGGTAATGTACGTGGATACATATCATTCTTCAAGCATAGACCGCAATATAGTCCGTATTGCTGCCCGCGCAGGCGGGCAATCCCGCGCAGTCGATAGCGGCTATGCACTCGGCAATTTCCCTGAAACATCGATAATTATCGACAACGATGGAAGCCTTGCAGACTATGGGGCTCAAACCAAATGGTACTCCAGTGTACCTTACCCTGAAGATGAGTGGCATCTAGTCACAATGACATGGAATGGTTACCCCGAGGGCGTAGTCCGTATCTACTTGGATGAGCGGCTAATCGGAGAGAAGCCATACGACAGCCGTTATGATGATGGGCGCAGCTTTGCGAACGCAATCGCCATCGGCTTTCGTCCGGCTCATTGGCGAGGAGAGGTCATTAAGCATGAGAACGGGGATGTTAGCGAATTTGTCCCCAATAGCTTGATGTTATTAGAAGGCGGCGGAATAGAGATAAGAGATTTACGACTCTATCAACGCACTCTGACGCAGGAAGAAATCTTGCAGCTCTTGGTGTCCAATGGATATCAGCCTGATTAGGATGAGTTGCAAATACTGAAGCCACGCCCACCGAGTATTGCTCCTCTACAGCAAGGTTATAGTAGTCCAATGCCGGATCTCTTTAGACAGGATTGCAAGCTGAAGGGCTTAAAAGTAGATAAAAACGCGAGGCCATTCTTAAGCTGCCTGCAAACCATCGAAGATTACACCGGGAAATCGAGGTCTTATGATGAATAACAAGGCATTTTCAAAGTCGCTCTATATTCTCTCTCGCCCCATCTCACTAGGCGCGATCGGGGTCCTTTTCATCAATGATTATTTACTGCGAAGGCTTTGGCCCAGTTGGTGGACCGGCAAAATCGGCGATTTCGCCTGGCTGTTCTTCGCCCCCTTTGCACTGGCTGCCTTGCTTTCCTGGCTGATCCCCTCCAAGATGCCGGATCAGGAAAAGATCGTCGGTATGCTGGCCTTCGGCCTGACCGGCGCAGTATTCACTTTGGGCAATACAACGCCTGCCTTCCATGGATGGATAATCCAGACACTGGAAAGCTTATTGGCCATGCCGATTGTTTTGTGGCTCGATCCCACCGACCTCATCGCCCTGGTCTCTTTGGCGCTGGGCTGGCGGATTTGGAACCAATCAATCGAACCTTCGCCCTCATTCGCCAGACCTGGGTGGATCGCGCTCTCTCTGGCAGCGTTGCTGACGGTTGGCAACAGCACTATCGCCAATTATGGGATTCATTGCCTGGAGGTACAAGGGGATCGAATCCTCGCCTATGGCAATTATGATAATTTCACCAGCACAGATGGCGGCATGACCTGGCAACCTGTCGAAGAGGATATGGAGTATTCCTGCGAGCAAGCACCAGACCAAACGATCGAAGATCCATTGAACACGAATACACTCTACCGCTATTCACCTGGCCGCATAAAGAAATCCGAAGATGGTGGCAAGACTTGGCGAGTCGCATCAGAACCTCCGCTTGCCAATGAGGCCGAACAGATATATTTTGAAAACCATCTACATGAGAGGCATTATTCAATAGGACCATTAGACGCAGTTGGAGATCCTGCCACCGGGAATATCCTTTTTGCAATGGGCCATGAGGGCATTTTAATACGCAAGGCAAATAGCGAGTGGCAGTGGGTGGCCATTGGCGACTATAGCCCACATACGCATCTGAACTATGCTGCGATTATAGAATTGCTCAATACCGAAATCATCCTCGCCGCGGGATTTGGCCTTTTAACGATTTGCACCTTAGCCTTGCGATTGCGCCCGGATGGTGCTCGAATATTCGTCCTGGGTTTATCGTGGATTCCATGGCTCGGATACGTTATTTTTTCTTCACCCGCCATCGGCATTTATCCTTTCCCATTTATTGAACTAAACTTCCGGATTTTAGTGGGAATAATCCTGATTGGATGCACTCTGGACGCCATCATTCGAATTTATAAGACCCGCTGCACTGCCTTGATTCCGATCATAGTCACGGCTCTCTGTGGGAGCCTGCTATTCCTTCTGCCCTATGGGCTATGGTCGGTTAATATCATACCCAAATACTCCTATGCTATTCTAATTTCTTTAGCCCTTGGCGCCGCCTCACTCTTCGCTGGATGGCGATGGGCGCAAGGTAAGTGGAAAGAGCCGGATATGAGCATTGAGTCTTCTTAGCTGCACGAATTATTCGCCATATACCGCTTCTTGGGTTGTCCAATGTTATTTGGACGCCATATATCGGCGGTGCTACCGAAGAGACGATCACATTTTCGTCGAAGATGGTAGCAGCCGATTTTGATAGGCGTTTCGCCCAAGAAACTCATATTGGCTAAAGCCAAGAATCACAGCAATTATCTGGGCGGTGCACCCCATTTCTTGGACATGTTTAACCCCTCGGAATTGTAATGCTACGCCATGGCTGCACAGATTCGATGTAGACCAATGGGGGTGATCAGATCTTATCGTGGTCGTAAATTCACT
>DAOVFE010000066.1 GCA_030673085.1 Anaerolineales bacterium
ATCCCTAAAGGAATTTTGAGGGTTTTGTCATTTACTCATTGGGAAAGGAGCTTTTCGCCTTTCCCAATATTGCATTAGGAGAAAATCCGGCTTTCTACATAAACCGGCAGTCTGAAATGATCTTAGCCATACCGGCTAGAGCATGAAAAGGGAAGCCCCATCGCTTGCATTGCAGATATAAATTGCAGGCTCATTGCCGGTTTTATTCTCATAGCATTCCGAAACTCGTACAGCAAAAACACTCTCCATTCCGGGCTTAGTTATTGCAATAGCGCAGCCACCAAATCCTGCGCCAGTCATACGTGCGCCATAGCAGCCTTCCTGTTCCATGGCGCAATCCACAATGCTATCGAGCTCATAACTCGAGACCTCGAAATCGTCCCGCAGGCTGATATGACTGGAATAAAGGAGCTTGCCAAGCCCCCCTGCATCCTGCTTGACCATTAAATCGGCTGCTGCGAGCGTGCGTGCATTTTCACTTATGACATGGCGCGCCCGCCTCCAGATCAGATCATCCAGACTGTCTGGTTGCATCGCAACCGCCTCTAGGGGCACATCTCGCAGCGCTCTAACGCCGAAGATGTGAGCGGCTTTTTCGCATTGCGCTCTGCGCTCATTGTAGGCCGAATCGACCAACCCTCGTCTAGTGGCCGTGTCGAGCACTACGACCGAACAATTCGAGGGGATCGGTACCCGCCGTGTCTCAAGTGAGCGGCAATCAATAAGAAGAGCACAACCGGCTTTGCCCCCGGCTGAAATCATCTGATCCATGATGCCACATCGCACACCCACCCATTCATTCTCCGCCCGCTGCCCAATTCGAGCCATAACATCCGGTTCCCATTCCAAGTCAGAGCTGGCGCTAAAGGCTCGCATCAAAGCCATCTCCAATGCCGCCGATGATGAAAGGCCGGCGTTAATTGGTATATCTCCGGCAATGATTCCATCCCAACCACATAATGAATAACCTGCTACTCTAAGGGACCAAGCCACACCTTTAAGATATTCCGCCCAACCAGGCTCTTTTGGCTCAATGGCCTCGATATCAAGAATTGCCATCTGATCAAAGTCCGCCGAATAGGCTTGAACCATAGTATCCAATCGAGGGGTCATGGCAATCCAAACATAACGATCAATTGCCATCGGCATTACAAAACCATCATTGTAATCTGTATGCTCCCCGATTAGATTCACCCGCCCGGGCGCGCGTACCAGGAAGCGAGGCATCCGTTTAAATCGCGTGTGAAATTTCTCGATAATTTGGTTCCGTAGAGTCATTAATGCTCCCTAAGAGTATGACAAGTAACAGAACGAGATTGTTGAAAAAGAGAGGAATCATGGGAAAAAGCCAGGAAACCCAACAACTTGCTGTGGGGATGAGTAGAAAGTGCGGGTTTGGGAGCTACCGCCCCCATTATGGCTTTTTCCTTAGAAGAACTCCGCAGCAAGCTGCGGGGTTCTTCACTTGCCGAAATGGCCACTCTTTTATGGGTAAACATGTTTTTCAACATCCTCAGAAATCATCCGGGCCGATTCATCCATTTAGATCCCGTTGAAAACCCAATCCTGATTAATTACATGCCGCATAGTTCTAATACGAGCTGTATCGCCGCTTCCTATCAAACCCGCCATCTGCCCAGGCAAGAAAACCGAGCGGCGCCGCCCATAGTTTACTCCAGATTATCAGACAGAAAGCCCCAACCCTTTTCATGGGAAAAAGCCAGGAAACCCCACAGCAAGCTGTGGGGATGAATGGCAAGCGGGGGTTTGGGGACTGCCACCCCCATTATGGCTTTTTCCTTGGAAGAAGGGGCTGTCCCAAAAGGCAGGTCGGTGGGGAGCTGGCTCAATTGCACTGAGTAAATTTGTCGCGAAGTTGGGAGTTTATGCTTGTTTTTAACAAAATCTGGTTCATTGGTGGGGATGAGAATCGCGATTTTCGACTTTTCAGACAGCCCCTTCTTCATAAAAGAGGTTCCTCGACTTAATTATTATGAATCATATCCTCAAAAGTCGATAATCCTGTTAAGATAGATATAGAAAAGAGAACGTCTTATCTTCCGGGATTCATTGAAAGCCTTGCCATTAATTCCATCAGAACATAAGACGTGATCAAAAGTCTGATTAGCGAGGATTAGCCATGCGCATCGGCATTTTAACCGGGGGAAGTGATGCCTCAGGCCTGAACGCCTGTATTAAAGCCGTTGTCTATCATCTGGTCGGTCAAGGGCATATTGTGTTGGGCATTCGACGGGGCTGGGCCGGGCTTCTATGGTGCCAGCCTGAGCAATCACAATCCATTCTTGATTGGACCGTTTCCTTGGATCACAAGTCAGTTCGAACAATCGATCGAACCGGCGGCACCATCCTGCATACCTCGCATGTCATTCCATCTAACATTCCATCAGCGGATGTGCCTAAATTCTTGAAACATCAAATTTCAGGCAAAGGACCCTATGACTTCACAGCGCATGTTCTGCATGTGATCGAAAAGCTAAACATCGATGCCCTCATCGCAATTGGGGGTGATATGACACTCACCTACGCCCTTCGGCTCCATAATGAAGGCATTCCTATAGTGGCAATACCGAAGACTATATACAACGATGTCATCGGCACCGACTATTGCATTGGCTTTGCATCTGCCATCACCCGCAGCATCACCTTCATCCAGAATATGCGTACGAATGCCGGCTCTCATGAACACATAGGCATAATCGAACTCTTCGGCCAGCGCTCTGGCAAGCCTAATATAATGGCGTCTTACCTCGCCGGGGTGGATAGGACAATCATCCCCGAAGTGCCTTTTGATATCGAGAAATTGGCTAATCTGCTGATGACAGATAAGCGCTCCAATCCCAGCCGATATGCCATGATGACTATTTCTGAAGGGGCTCATATGATCCAGCGAGATCATTCAACAGATTGTCAGGAACCATCCGCTGGCTCATCGGCAGGCATTGAAATTGGGCGTGTCACTAAGGAGTTACTTATGAAGCTTACCGGTCAGGGAATTATCTATCAGCGGCTTGGCTACCTGATGTGTTCCGGTGACCCGGTTTCGCTTGACTTGATGGTGGCAATCAACTTCGCCGTCATGACTGCCGACCTGATAATGGGCGGCTCCTATGGCCGCATGGTTGTGCTTCAAGACGGCAAATATACCCACGTGCCTCTAGCGGTAATAGCCGAGGGCTTCAAGCAAGTCGACGTTGATGAACTATACGACACCGAACAGTATCGTGCTCGGATCAGGCGGGTTGAAGGCAATCCAATGTTTCTTAAATAATATCGGTATAGGAATAATTGCTCCTAAGCGCTCGCGCTTATAAAACCCCACTTCCTATTTATGCAGGTTTCATCCCTACGGAAGCTTGAGCCAGAGGTTCAAATTCCTGTAAGCGAGCGACGCACGCTGTGGGATATCCTGTTATTTGGCTATAAATGAGTCCACTGAAAAAAGCATCTATCAGTAGGAAAAGGGGGATATATGGGGATTAAACTTCGAAGAAACGTTTCATTAATTCGTATCAGCATAAAGTCGTTCCAGTCCATCATGATCGAGGAACCCATTAGCTGCAGATTCAGCTCCGACTTTATATGAAGCAAATACCATAGCTTTACGGATGGCTTCGTAAGGATTAGTTGATTGTACATAGTTGTGCAAAAAAGCAGAAAATAGCGCATCCCCCGCCCCGATAGTATTAACGACTGGACGGGTCTTAATCGACGGGATATGCTCGATGTAAGGATCATTCCTTACAGCCATCAAAGCTCCTTTAGCGCCCAAACCTATCACCAGAACATCCGGTGCATAACAGTGCTGCACTTCTCTAGCCCAGCTCTCAGGTGGAATGGGCAACAGCTCGTCGCTCATGAATAAAATATTGGCAGCCCGCATGAATTCACGATTGTATTCTGATCTCATGCTCGAAATGGCATGAACATCGGTTGCAATGAGTTTTTCCGCTTGCTTGGCTTTGGTTAGGAACGGGCGCGAGAAATTAATATTGCAAAGAACCAGTAGTGAACAATCTGCCATCGCCCGTTCAAAAACATCTTCTGAGTAGACCTGTTCCTGTATGTCTTTTAAATCCACATTTATCTGTCGCTTACCCTGGGCATCAAATAGAATAATCGATTGAGCGGTATCAGTGTCCTTTTCGCACACAAATTCGTCTGAAATATTCTCTTCTGCCAGTGCAGATCGGATCTGCTTCCCCGCCAGGTCATGCCCAATGATCGATAGTAAAACGACTTCATTCCCCAGAGCAGTTAATGCTTTTGCCACGTTGAAGCCCACACCGGAAACACTGCTATTTACTCCAGAGAAGCGGTATTCCACCGGAGTATAGGCTATGGGAAAAGAATCAACCTGTAAAGCAGTTTCTATGTTTATCAGTCCAGACACAAGAATTCGAGTCATAGGATGATCCTGAATATCGTCCTGTGCCGATCTACATCTCAGCAAGCTCCACCACAAAGTGGGCCGATTTAATGCAATCGCTGCACTAAGTTTAGTAAATGACAAAACCCTCAAAATTCCTTTATGGATGTCCTTTAGGGACAGCCGCCATTGCGGGAATTTTGCCCCTTCGGGTGCAGGTTTTGTTTAAATATTCGCTCAGGACTATCGCCCTGCAGTGCCTACGGCCCTGGCCATTTATATTCTGGCTAATCGAATAAATGCCTATTAATAGGTGCGACAGATAAAGAGTGGGGGCGAAGCCTCGCGTTTATACTTACTCGCTTTTTCCCAAAGCCCTCTTAATAAAATCGCGCTCCTTCCTAAAGAATACAGCCTTTACTCTCCGACCGCAAACATTGGGACTTTAGCGAAGTCATCCGCTGTTAACTCAGCTTGGGCAAGATCGGAATTAATAAAATCGCTCATCCAAGCTTCCTGCTCTCCTTCTACCGGCCAGACCAGGTCCATTACCCGGGTATGATTGCTGACATTGAGCGGCGCGCCTCCTATGCGCCACTGTTCGGCCACAGGCAGCACATCACGAACTCGCATCACGCCGTTGTAGCCATCCTGGCTTAGGACTACAGCCGCTAAGCGCCAGTCTTCAGGATCAGTGCTGAAAAAGGATCGCGGCACCCGAATGGCGACTTTGCGTTGACCTGGATCAGCCATTATTAAAAATTCGCTCGGTTCAGCAATCTGCTGTGGTCCACCTTCGCCAGGGGTGTAGATCCCTGGCGTCCAACCCTCGGCTGTGATCGCGAGGTCCCAGGCATTACCTTCCAGTAGAGACAGATTGCGACCCGGCAACATGGCGATACCTCCTTCGCCATCGCCATCTAAGTCGATGTATACATCAAAAGTCTGAACAGAAAGGCCATTGGGGGATCCCCAGGGGTTGTCCACTGGACCGCGCATTGTGAACTTGAAGACAATGTTCTCAACATCGTATCCCATTTGAAAGTTCAGTAAGTCGAAATTGCCGCTGTTAAAAACAGCATCTGTAGGGTAAGAATAATTCCCCGGACCATGGTCATCGTTGGAAGGATCGACAATGTCCACTAAAATTGTCGTTGTGCCCAAGTCGGGGACTGCAACCAAGACCGGCCCAGCCTCAGGCACCTGATCGACATCCACTACAACACTGCCGCCTTCTGATTCTAGGGTCTCGGAGTATAGAGCGCGCATGGTGAGACGATCGCCAGTATCGGCATTGCCAAGAGCGGACAGCGGGATGGCCAGCTCTAACTGACCCTCGTTATAAGCCAATGGCATAGTCAGCTCTGCAGCCGGATCGTTAATCGACAGTTCTAGAAGGCCAGGTCCTCCAATCTTGAAACTAGAGTTTGTGATCCACTCCTCATTAGCTGTAGCGACGTAGAAAACAGCTTCGGCCAGAGAACCATTTGTAAATTGCATTTCTAGTAGCCGATTAGCCGGAAATCCGAGAATGCTGCCATTATGGCTGAAGCTGTTGGACGCCCCGCTTCCTGGCACATCCAAATAGATCCCGACGTAGCTATCACCCGATGGGAAGGACAATTCTTCTACCAAAGCAAGTCTAAGGTACAAATTTTTACTGTCGAAGCCATACGTCAGGCTATCGAAGAAAGGCTGGGCTTTGGCCATCACTCCACCGGAAGCTTGATAAAGGCCGGCAGCATCCCACTCTCCCTCGCTAGTCACGCCATCAATGATAGGCTCGATTAAGCCGGTAGAAGGCCTGTCGGCCGATACGGCTTGCTGAGGAATTATGGGCACGTCCAGGTACTTTGGCGGCTCCTCCCCTAGAGTCAGATAAATTGTCTTTAACGTATCCCGGAATTGCTGATCGAAAGACTCGTCATTTCCTGAATTTTGGTCTGCGCCATACCACCAGAACCAATCGGACCCTTCAGCGATATACATTAGTGTTTTTGCTTCATCCAGGGTTTCCTCGCTGATCCGGCCTTTTCGCGGGCCGGTAATGTACTTTTGAAGAAACTCTCGGGTATCGGTCAGATATTCCCAAGCAGTGTTTTCCTCATCCTCGCCGATCCAGGTGGAAAAATCATGGTTTATCCAGGAACCGGCCCATAGATGATCTAGTCTGGGCTGGTCCGGTGCAATATCCAGGAACTCGCTGAGAGTGACGGTGATGATTAGAGGGTCCTCACTCAGCCGTTGGTAGAGGCTTTGGAGGAACTCTTTCCCATCATTTTCGTAATATTCCCACGCGTTCTCACCGTCAAGGATCACCGAAACTAAATGCGGTCCTTTGGCTCCATCGGCGATCAACTCCTCCCTAGCAGCATGAATACGCTGGATGAAGTCAGCGGCGGCGATACGGCCCTGTAGGCCGGAGTAGGTGAAACCAACCTTATCTGAGAGGACAATATCCCGGAAGACTGTCGCCACAGGCCCGCCGCGCTTTCCCTCAACATAGTAGGGGCGGTAAAGCATGTCGGCATCGATAACAGTCTCATTCGCATTGCGTATAAAACTTGTAAAACCCAGTATTGCGGCTTTCCGTGCGAGCGCAGGGCCGAGCAAGGATTTGTAGGTTAAATTTAGAGAGAAAGGTTCGCTTGCATCCCACATCGGTGAGGTTAGAATTGGATTACGGCAGTATGAAGCAGCCTTCAGTTCTAAAGAAGTTCACTCTGGCAGACTGGCAAGAATCTTGCCGATTCGGGCAATCTAATAATGAGCGATTGTCAATCATGAGGTCACTGAAAAAAGCGGCTAACAGTAGGGAAAATGCCTTTCTCGTATTTGGGCTTTTTTCAGTGCAATCAATCATAAAACGAGATAAATTGATTCCATTGCCGCGCAACTTTAATCGAATGGGTCGATAATATTGTTCCGGTCGTATATTAAATTGATGTTCCGTTTTGCGGAACAACAAATCTAAGAATAGCCGCAACAACAGGAGAACAGCGCCGTTTAAATTCAAGCCTTTTTACTTAAGAGAGCCTACCTTATGTTGAAAAGAAGTTGCGTTTTCATTCTAGCTATAGGATTCGTTCCACTTCTGCTCTACAGTTGCGGGATTGGTCCCTCATCCGCGAATACGCCGCAAGAGATGTTTGAGCACGTTGTTCAGCGACCCATTCCTCCGGATGTGACCGATATTCAAGCTGTTGGAGATACCTGGCAAGGTTATAGCATTTGGATCCGCTTTAAAGCCTCCGAAGAATTTATTGATACACTTCTAGGAACAGGCTTCGAGCCTATCGGGTGCGAAGAGGTCAAAGAATATTTTAGTTTGCCAGAGGGTTATGATCTTTTTGAACCTCCCTGGAACCCTCATCCGATCCAAGATAACGAATGCTATTGCAATCCTAATGCTTCCAATTCCTGGGGAATAGGGACCCATTACCTATGGGTTGATCGCACAAGCGAC
>DAOVFE010000325.1 GCA_030673085.1 Anaerolineales bacterium
CTACTGCGATCAACTTATCCAGCGGCGAGAGCACGTTCGCCAGCGGCAAGATCGTATTGAGAAACCTCGGCCCCGCCATATAGATGCTATGTTTGATCTCAGCCTAACGATGGTCGACGCCGAGCTCGCATGGGTGAAAAAGTTCATGCAGCGGCTACAAAGCGAGATTTCTACAGCAACCCGCATGGATCCCAGTCAAATAAGTGAAAAGGTATGATTAAACCTTCTCTGCCAGTCGCAAAGTATGCTCCCCGGGATCTGAGTAATAATAAATGACAAAACCCTCAAAATTCCCTTAGGGATGTCCTTTAGGGACATCCCCCATTACCGAATTTTGCCCCTTCGGGTGCCGGTTTTGTTTAAATATTCGCTCAGGAATATCGCCCTGCAGTGCCTACGACCCTGGCCGTTAATCCCCTCAGCAAGCTGAGGGATATTCTTGCTAATCGAATAAATGAATTTTTCATTCCCGTGGCAATTCGCATGCATCCTTCTCCTGCTGGCGGGGCTTTTTTCAGACGATTAAATTATCCAAAGGGGATAGTCAATGACAAAACTAGATCTTACGAAAATGTATAAGCAGTTCTACACAAGTTCGCCTGAGCCGAATATTGTGGAAGTGCCGGAAGCCAATTTCCTTGTTATCTCCGGGAGGGGTGCGCCAGGCGGCGATGCATATCAACGCGGCCTGGAAGCGCTCTACTCCATGGCCTATCGAGTCAAGTTCATGGCCAAGGCAGCGGGAAACGACTTCATCGTTGGCAAACTAGAAGGGTTATGGTGGTTCGATAGCCCGGACGCAGGGACAAAGCCGCCGCGTGAAGATTGGAATTGGAAATCGATGATCCGCCAACCCGAATTCGTCACATCTGAGATGGTCGATCCAGCCCGTACCGAAGTGCATTCCAAAAAGAAGCTGGACGAGGCTTTAGAGGTGGAATTCGAGGCATATGCCGAAGGTCTATCGGCTCAGATCATGTATGTCGGCCCTTATGCTGAAGAAGGCCCAACTATCACCCGGCTACAAACATTTATACGCGAAAATGGCTACGAAATGACCGGCCCTCACCACGAAATCTATTTGAACGATCCTCGTAAAGTGCCGCCAGAAAAATTGCGGACGATCATCCGGCAGCCGATTCGAAAGATCTGAGCGGAGGAGTCCTTTGACGCTGCTTTCCATCGATGGTTTTAAATCGCTCGAAACCCATCACTGCGTTACCGGATCAATGCGCCATATTTATGAGTTCCACCACTTCCCCATCAGCGAGGACCTTCTGCTTGGGTTGGGCGCTGGCGTAGGGTTCGTTTACTGGCATATGAAGGGGACTATGCCTTTCTACGGTGGGCGTGCGAATGTAGGGCGACCCGGCGAAGAGGGGCTGGAAAAAACCGCCGGAAAACGCACTGGCGTACAAATCGAATCGTTTCATACCAGCAGCACCCGAAAAGCAGAGAAAGCCTTGATCGATATGCTTGCCGCCGGGGAGCCGGTGATGCTTCAGGTTGACATGGGGTTTTTGCCTTACTTCGATTTTCCCGAGGAGTATCACTTTGGCGGCCATGTCATAGTCGTGGGCGGGCATGATCCTGCATTGGGCCAGGTGCTCATTGCCGATCGCGATAAAGAACTGCACCCGACATCGCTGGAAGATCTTGCCCGAGCGCGCGGCTCGAAGTTCAAACCTTTCCCGCCACGGCACGCCTGGTACACCTTCGACTTCAGCGGCAAGCGATCACCTAAACCGGAGGAAGTTCGCCAGGCAATTTGTGAGGTCGTTGACGGCATGCTGGAACCGCCGATTACTAATCTAGGCGTGAAAGGTATCCGTAAAGCCGTCCGGCGCACACTCAAGTGGCCGGAAAGCATGGATGAGAATGAGCTTCGCTATACTTGCTTTAACATCTTTATCTTTATCGACTTCACGGGCGGCACCGGCGGTGGCATTTTTCGCTTTATGTATGGGCGCTTTTTGAAAGAAGCCGCTGCTATTATGGGCGATGGAAGATTGGCTGATATTGGCGAGGAAATCTATGCAATCGGCGACCAGTGGCAGGAAATCGCCCAGATCTTCCACGCTGCGTACACCGCGCCCGATCCGGCCTCCTATCTGCCCGAGGCTGCCAACCATCTGCTGGCTGTTGCCAATTGTGAGCAGGCAGCCTGGGAGAGATTGCATAAGATCTTTAACTAATCGGATGCGAGAAGGGAATTCTCCATCGCCTTTCCGCCGGACGGGCGCGAATTGGAGACTATCCGGATCGCAGGCTTTCCGAGACGAGATCGTGTGTTGGGCTGGCAATTCCAGCCATGAATGGTCGTTCTAATAGCTAAAACCCCTTCAGTCCTATGGGCTCCTGGAAGCAGGGCGCTGAAGCGCCCTTCATCCAACTCGATGCCTTCTCCGGGCTCCAGTCCTGCCGGACCATGGATTCGATCATGAGCCAGGTCGATGGTTCGACGCGCGGCTTGAAATTGGATCATCTTCACGTCGACAGTCTGTAAGTTTGTTTGGGCCGGCAGCCGTGAAGAGCGCGGTTGCGTTGCGGACCGCGATTGATCGTGGATTTATTGACGCCGGTTGCTTTGGCGATCTCAGTCTGTTGATGACCTGCTTGCATGAGTGTGTAAACCTGGTATCTTTGTTACTGAGTAACCCGCGTGTAGGTTCTCACCAGTGTTCTTTTTAATGGCTTGTCTTCGAGGTATTGATCCTGCCATCACTTA
>DAOVFE010000267.1 GCA_030673085.1 Anaerolineales bacterium
AACCGGGCTGGGAACACTCCCCTCCAGGATAATCCTTTGTCGCTTCTTCTCCTTTATCGGGTCCGGAATAGGCACCGCTGAAAGCAGAGCTTTGGTATATGGATGTGCTGGGTGGCCATACAGCTCATTGCGGTACGCCAGCTCTACAATCTTACCGAGATACATAACCGCAGTCCGATCCGAGATGTGGCGTACCATGCTCAAGTCATGAGCAATAAATAGATATGTAAGGCCAAATGATTC
Source organism: Anaerolineales bacterium (assembly GCA_030673085.1). Lineage (GTDB taxonomy): Bacteria > Chloroflexota > Anaerolineae > Anaerolineales > E44-bin32 > JAFGNH01. The sequence continues at coordinate 244 of DAOVFE010000267.1, forward strand.
CTGCAGCTTTTCCAGTAGATTGACCACCTGGGCCTGAATGGAAACATCCAAAGCAGAGATAGGTTCATCCAGAACTAAAAATTCTGGCTGCAAAGCCAGCGCCCTTGCTACGCCGATACGCTGTCTCTGTCCGCCGGAAAACTCATGGGGGTATCGGTTGAGAAAATGCGGGCTTAAACCCACTAGCCTAAGAAGATCTTGTACCCTGGCCCGGCGCTCCTTACGATTACCGATATTATGTACCTCTAAGGGCTCTGCGATGATATTGCCGACTGTCATCCTAGGGTCGAGGGAAGCATATGGGTCTTGAAAAACCATCTGCATATGCCGTCGAGCCAAACGTAGTTTTTCGCCCTTTACTTGGGTGAGGTCAATATCCTTGAAATATGCCTTGCCCGATGTTGGACGGTACAACTGCAGGATAGTGCGCCCAGTTGTCGATTTCCCACAACCGCTCTCTCCAACCAAGCCCAATGTCTCGCCTTCCCGGATGTCGAAAGAGACTTTGTCAACAGCCTGTACCGCTCCTACTTGGCGTTGGATTATTATGCCGGTAGTAATTGGAAAATGCTTGGTTAATTTTTCGACCCGGATCAATATATTATTATCGCTCATCGCAGTTCACCCGTTGTAACATCTACCCAGCAAGCAATTCTATGCCCAGGCGAGACTTCTTCCAGTTTCGGATTCTGCTTCCAGCAGATGTCCTTTTGGTAGCTGCAACGCGGCGCGAATGGACACCCGCGGGGCAACTCATATAATTCGGGAGGCAAACCCTCGATGGACTCTAATTTCTCTCCTGGGCTACCATCCATACGCGGCAGAGAACGCATCAACGCTTTTGTGTATGGGTGACGTGGTGAGCGATATAATCCTTCCACTCCCGCCATTTCAACCATGAACCCTGCATACATCACCGTTATTCGGTCTGCCAACCCGGCTTCAACGCCAAGGTCGTGCGTTATCCAAATCAGCGCCATGCCAAACTGATCACGCAAACGCTTGACTAAGTCCACGATTTGGGCTTGGATAGTGACGTCGAGAGCTGTTGTCGGCTCGTCAGCGATCAACAGCATGGGGTTACACGCTAAGGCCATGGCGATCATGGCTCGCTGACGCATCCCTCCTGAGAACTGGTAGGGGTAATCATTCAAGCGGTCATGGGCTTCTGGAATTCCCACTGTATCTAACAATTCACCGGCTCGTTGCTTCGCCTCTGTCTCCGCCATCCCCAAGTGCAACCGCAAAGGCTCCATTAGTTGAAAGCCTATCGTGAGCACTGGATTGAGGGAAGTCATAGGATCCTGAAAGATCATTGCCATCTGGCTTCCCCGGACGCTACGCATTTCCTCTTTAGAAGCTTTGGTTAAATCCTTGCCGTTGAACATAACGCTGTCGGCGGATACCTTCGCTGGCGGCTGCTGCAGCAATCCCATCACCGAAAGCACGGAAACGCTCTTGCCACAACCGCTCTCGCCGACGATTCCCAATGTCTCACCTTCATTAACATTGAAAGAAACGCCATTGACTGCATGGACCGTTCCCTCGTGTGTATGGAAACTTGTAACCAGATTTTTAACATCAAGCACCTTAATGGGCAATGTGGTTTCTCCTCTAATAAAATGATCTATAATCGCCGGATATGTGTCTTAGGGATTCTCCTGGTGAATTCACCATAGCGAGAAAGAGGACGGTGACAATTTTTCTGTATCTTTCAGGAAGTATTGTTGCCCAATAGTCCATATATGCCTTGATATCAAGCGCTCGGGGAAGTGTTAGACAGAGCACTTTACAAGCTTCAGAATTATACCGCAAATAGGCGATGCGTCAACCAGCCCAGCATGCGGCTTACTGCATTTCGGCAATCGATTCGAGATTCTATCTTTCTTATATTCAGACAACTTATGTCCTTCGATCGCCATTCGGTTCGATCTACTTTTCAGCTACATAATGTAGAAGAGACTCGTCCCAATGGGCAATGATTGTATCGCCGTTTGCCTTTCCCGCAGCCGTGATATGTCAAACAACCCATCCATAACATGGCACTCATTGACTAACATGGAATCAACCGACCAGCCCAACTCTCTTAAGAAAGAGCCAGATATCGACCGCAAGATCTTGCCAATAACTAGCGGCGGAAAGTCTCTGCGGTCTTCTTCTTCCTTTTCACTTGCTAGAGTCGTCTGCATCAACCGCGCCCGCAGCTCTGCCGGAGGCGATTGATGCGCTGCCCAGTTCTTCAGACACCATTGAATATACGAATCCAAAGGATCTACCGTGTACCTCTCACGTAAACTCATTAAACACCTCTGACAGCATCTCTCGATGTAAACCCAATTTCCTTTTTAACGCTCTGCGCCCATAATACAAACGAGATTTTACCGTACCAACAGGAACCTCTAGCACATCTGATATCTCCTGTAAGGGAAGATCGAGTGCATAATATAAAACAACTACAACACGCTGTGCTAAGGGCAGAGAAACAACCGCTTTTTGGACCCAGATCCATTCCTCATCTTGTTCTACAAGAATATGTGGCGTATCCTCATGTGCCCCAATAAACCAATCCGACATATCCTTCACAGCTTTTAGCCAGCGATTGTTTCGCTTGATCCAGGTATAGGATAAATTGACTGTCATACGATACAGCAGGGGATTTAGAGGACGTTCGGGATCTACACGCTGAGAAAAGCGATGCAGCCGGAGGAATGTATCCTGCAGCAAATCGGATGCTGTTTCCTCATCTCCAGTGATGCCAAGCGCGGTTCTATACACCATCAAGCGATGGCGATCATATAGTACTCCTAAGGCTTCAAGGTTGCCTTGCTGCAACTGAATAATGAGATCACAATCAGATAGCAGCGGCATAGGAGAATTATCCAATATTAGATATGCTCCTCATTTATATTACTAATTAACCATTTACGTGGTTCATTTACTGGTCGGCCATAATTTAATCTAATTATGCCGTAGTCCCCGTTTTCCTCGCCAAGGTTCCACTCTAGTCAATATAATTATACAAGACTTACAATATAGCTGGCCAGTTTTCATCTACTAATGATACTA
>DAOVFE010000205.1 GCA_030673085.1 Anaerolineales bacterium
ATTTTACCCCTTCGGGTGCGGGTTTTGTTTAAATATTCGCTCAGGACTATCGCCCTGCAGTGCCTACGGCCCCGGCCATTTATATTCTGGCTAATCGAATAAAATCACTTACCTTAGGGCTAGGATTTAGTACTCCTCTGATACCCATGGTCAGTGACTAGAGACTAAGTTCTAATACTTCTTGGCGACCACAATAGCGGTGCCCGTATCAGTGCCTAATTCCTAGAGCAAATGAAACGCTGCGATTACCGGAGCAAACAAAGTAGAAACCAGCGACATTACGGTAATCAGAGTATTAAGCGATGGCCCAGCAGTGTCTTTAAAGGGATCGCCAACTGTATCGCCTACTACGCTGGCTTTATGTGGTTCGGATCCAGTGCCGCCATATTTGCCGGTTTCAATAAATTTTTTAGCGTTATCCCAGAGCCCACCGGAATTGGACATAAACAGGGCGAAAATAACCCCGGTGAAAATGCTGCCGCCCAGGAAACCTCCCAGCGCATCCGGTCCCAAGCCGAAGCCAACCAGAAGTGGAAGCATAACTGCCATCAAAGCCGGCCCAATCAGAGATTTCAATGCCCCTTCAGCCGCAAGACCAACACAAGTGTCGTAATCCGGCTTCTCTGTGCCCGCCAGAATACCAGGGTATGTCTTGAGCTGGCGCCGTACTTCCTCAATCATGTCAAAAGCATTATGGGTAACCGAGAGCATAGTCAACGCGCTGAAGATCGGCGGGGTTATGGCTCCAATCCAAATCCCGGCGACCACAACCGGATCACGCAAACTTATAGATAACGTGATTCCTCTAGCCTCTATGACTTCAGCATAGGCGGCAAAAAGCGCTAAAACCGTAAGCGCCGCCGCACTAATAGAGAACCCCTTGGTGATTGCCTTCGCCGTATTGCCAGCGGAATCGAGCACGTCGGCTCTCTCGATGACTTCTTGAGACATTCCCGCCATCTCAGCAATGCCCCGCGCGTTGTCTACAATAGGACCATAGGCATCGGATGATACGATCATCCCGCTTACCGCCAACATCCCCACTGCACTTATTCCTACGCCATAGATTCCACTGAGACCGGCTAACTGAGACGCATAATAAGAAATCAATGTCGCGAATGCAATTCCGATAACCGATGGCGCGAGGCTTAGCAGTCCATAGCTAAAGCCGGTGATGATATTGATGGCTGCACCCGATCCGGATACACGAGCCGTCTCTCTAACCGGTTTTCGTTCATCAGAGGTGAAGTAATCAGAAGTAATCCCTATCACAATGCCGGTAAGAAGACCGGCTAAAGTAGACCATAAAACGCCAATACTGTAATTGCCGATTAGAACCAGAGCAGCAGTCATAATTCCAAAAAGAATGACCGTAAAGAACGTGCCATTATTGAGCGCTCTTCCAGGCTTGCCGCTTTTGCCAACACGCACAAATTGTATCCCAATTAGAGATGCGAAGATTCCCAGTATGCATAGAATTAGAGGAAGAATCGCGTATTTTGCTTCCATTAGTGGATCTTTAAAAGAAGCACCCAGCAACATTACTGCTACCGCACTGGCTACATAGCTGTCGAAAATATCAGCACCCATGCCGGCTACGTCGCCAACATTATCTCCTACGTTATCCGCCACTACCGCCGGATTGCGTGGATCATCTTCAGGAATACCGATCTCGACCTTGCCTACCAGGTCAGCAGCGATATCCGCAGTTTTGGTATAGATTCCGCCGCCTGCCTTAGCCAGCAATGCCAGCGTTGAGGCTCCGAAACTGAAGCCCAACACAATCTCTGGGTTGCCGGTTAATAAGTAAATAGTGCTCATTCCTATCACCGCTAACCCAACCATAGCCAAGCCCATCACTGAACCGGCATGGAATGCGACAAGAAAAGCTCGGTTGATGCTCTCTTGAGCCGCTGTGGCGCTGCGGACGTTTGCTTCTACCGCGATACTCATTCCCATATACCCGGCCAGGGCCGAACAGAGGCTGCCTCCTATGAAAGCTAATGCCATCACTCCGCCCCGCAAAGGATTAAACTGGACCGCTCCGATGCCCAGATGTCCAATGTCAAAGCTGAATACAATCGCGATTATAATACCTAGAATTAAAGCCAGCAGAGCAAGCGCGGTATATAGCCGTTTCAGATAGGCCCGGGCGCCTGTCCGAATCCACGACGCAACCTCCTGGGCCTTATCTGAGCCAGCATCCTGGTTCAGGGTCCATATATATCGCCAGCCCGCCACAATCAGAGACAGTACGCCAGCCCCTATTCCAAAATAAAGCCAGGCTTGATTCATTAATACCTCCCACCGATTTCAATAAGTTTTACATACATACAAATCCCCGCCATCAAGACGTCATCCATGAAACTTAAATGGATGTCATGGTGGCGGAGTTAAAGGATACATATTTTGATACAACGATGTCAGTCAAATATAGTATATACCGCGGCGGCTTATGGCCTACATATTGGCTGAACGCCACCAGCGGTAGTGGTTCTTACGTAGCTCTTCCCGAGATAGCAAAGGGAAATACCTTAACTCTTTGGAATTGCCAATAAAGATTCCGCTCTTGATCATTCGATAGGGAAATGAGGCCGGGTGAACGCGATCCACCATCTTTGTATGTATAGTTTTCGTCTTCAACTCCACAAGACAGTCTCGCATGTGATCAATATGAGAATATGGCATATCGGCTACAGTGCCATATTCGGGATCCGTGGCTAACTCGCCCAGACTCAGCTCTACGAAACAAATTGCCGGCAGGCTCAGCAAGCTTGTCGGGCTTTTAGCAATCAATTCGTGGAATTCGACTGGGTTTAGTGTGCTTACAACCAGGGGATGCACCGGCGCGATCTCCTGGTACAAATGCAGTCCATCCTCATCCTTAGGTAAGTCACTGCTTGGATCTAATCCCAAGACCCTTCCATCCGAAGTCACCAAGTATAGTTTTTGGATGGCAGCAAGGTCAATATGCTCTAGCACACCATAGACGGAAATGTAGATCGATCGCTTTGGGGTTCCATCTTCTTTAGGGACACAGCGGCTGATTCCTTCTTCAATGCGAAAGGAGTCACTGCGGAATTCGGGATCCAATTCAAAGAATATGGCTTCTCCATGCGCTTTCTTTCGCGTCCCAACTGCATAATAGATTCCAAACTCTTCCGGGGAAAGCATCGAAGCCACCAAAGCCTCAGGAATAAGAGATAAATACAGATGTACGGTCATAGCGACAACCTCCTCCCAAGAAATGTTTCTATATACCGGTTATCATCACCGAGAAGTGCGGCTCCACTGCTGCAATAATCCAGTGCTTCGAAAATTATATCAGCTTTTGAAGATCTCTCCTAATAATCGCTGGTTTCAATCCGCGCATTCTCCTGCTTTTTTTCGGCCGCGACTGCACCACCCGTCATTATTCCCATGATCTTTCAATCAATAGATTGAGGGTGTTGAAAGACAAACTAGTGCATAAAATAGCCCGGTATATTTGCCAGCCCATTGGTAAATGATTTCTTTTTTTACAACACTCTTGGATTTGGATTTCATTGGTACAATATACACGCATATGGACCTTTTTGACCACGCTATAAAAGAACGACTCGCCCGTGAAGCGCCTTTAGCTGCTCGATTGCGCCCGCGCACTTTAGATGAATTCGTGGGACAGGAAGAAATCGTTGGTGAAGGATGCTTGCTGCGGCGAGCTATTTCCGCCGACCGGCTATTCTCCTCAATTATCTTTTGGGGGCCTCCGGGAACAGGTAAAACCACCCTGGCGCAAATTATCGCCAATTATACTCACTCCAACTTTGAAACCCTTTCTGCCGTATTAGCCGGCAAAGCCGACCTACGCCGTGTGATTAAAGAAGCCCTTGAAAATCGCAAACTCTATCATCAAAAAACGATCCTATTTGTTGATGAAGTTCACCGTTGGAACCGGGCTCAGCAGGATGCCCTGCTCCACCACGTTGAAAATGGAACGATCACATTGATCGGCGCTACAACTGAAAATCCTTATTTCGAGGTTATTGGGGCTCTGGTATCTCGCTCGAGGGTATTTCAGCTCCGCCCACTGGCCGATACGGAAATCCGCCAGATCATAGCCAATGCGCTAAATGATAAAGAGCGCGGTTATGGACAGCGCCAAATCCAAATTAATGAAGCCGGCTTCGCCCACTTGGTGCGCGTCTCCGGCGGGGATGCTCGCAATGCGCTTAACGCCCTCGAGTTGGCAGTTGAGACCACACGCCCTTCCGACGATGGCATCGTACACATCTCACTCGCTATTGCACAAGACTCGATTCAACGCCGCGCAGTGCTCTATGATAAGGATGGCGATGCCCATTA
>DAOVFE010000271.1 GCA_030673085.1 Anaerolineales bacterium
AGCAGCATCTTCCAAGGAAAAAGCCAATAGGGGGGCTGCTACCCCCAAACCCCCGCGCGCCATTCATCCCCGCAGCAAGCTACTAAGGATTATGGCTTTTTCCCATAAACTAAAGGCACTAATCTAGCAGCCCAAGTTGGCATCTTTTTCTATTGCCATGCAGCTCAGTGAAGTCTTAAATAACGATAGCCATCCCAATAACGGATGGCCACGCCTAAAAGGTGAGTGAAGAACCCCACAGCAAGCTGTGGGCTATTCTGGCTTTTCCCCATAGACCAAAAGGATCTACTTCTAGGGGAGAGGCTCCCATGGTGAGATCTTTCGAATCTTCTCAATCAGACGCTTGCGATTCCTGGCATCCTGGCTTTCTGCTAATCTACTTTTCAGAAAGCGCAGCTTACGTACTCGCCGTTGCCGGCGGCGAAGCTTTCGCTGCCTTGCATTCAAAGGCATGCAATACCCTCCAATAGGATTTTATAGAACTATACCGGATAGTTGACTTTGTTTCAAGGTCAATGATTTTGCTTCTCGCCTGGCAAAGTAGGCCGGAATAAGTGAAGAGACCATCATAAGGGGCCGCGGCTAGCCCTTCGCAAAGCAGATAGGCGATCGATCTATTTGCTAGCATTAGCATATTTAATTTGATGGTCCTGAAAAACATGTTTGCCAAAAAAAGATTAAGCTATGGGGCTGTCTAAAAAGTGGCCTTGAACAGCCCCATAGCACCTCATCAGCAAATTGTTTCTCTTCTTCAACATCTTCCATTTCGCGGTTGACTATACAAAGAGAGTTTAGAAAAGAGGAATCATTTGCAGACGATAATTATTTTCAACACTCTAATTAATTGCCTGGTAGCAAGAAAGAACCTCATGTTTGGCATGAGGTTTAATAATTTACAGAATGGCTATGTTTTAATAAGCTTTGATATATCTCGGATCAACTCTTCGGGATCTATATCCTTTAGCAAGTAAGAATCAGCTCCGGCGCGATAGGATGCCTCTTTTTCCCAATGAGAAAGATAGGATGTCAATACCGCCACCTTTGGAGCTCCATCCATCGAAGAAATTAACCGCAGAATCTCAAGTCCTAAACCATCGCTCCGCTTCACTTCAACCAAAACAATATCCGGCTTCATTCGACAGACATCATCAATGACATCTTCCGCCATGCCAGCATTGCCGATGACTTGAAGATTGGGGGCATGACTAAGCCGCTCCACAAGAGCTTGCCGCACGGCCTCATGTTCTTCTATAATGTATACCCGTGCTGGATCCACTTCTCGCTCCGTCAATCAGAATCAATCTCAGTATAGGTTACAGGACAAGTCATCTGTAGTGATGTATTTCCCGTTGTCTACTGAAACCTGTCATGCGGCGGTTCGCTTATGTGCTAAAGAGGAAGTGCTGATGCTTCTGTGGAAGGATTGTTAATTGATTCCGAGACGGAGTACTCGCTATTAGCTTCAACAAGAACAGTTATTGTAGTTCCCTCGCCTAGGCTAGAGAGAACTTCCAGTTCACCCCTTATTTGACGGGCGCGCTCGGCCATATTATTCATCCCATGTCCCAATCTATTCGGCTCGCTCTTAATATTAAAACCAGTGCCATTATCGATTATCTGAAGAGAAATATGCTCATCGAGCTTGCGTAAACTAATCCATACTCGTGAGGCATGAGCATGCTTAGCAACATTAGAAAGCGCTTCTTGAGCTATTAAATAGAGCGACGTCGCAGTCTCAGAGTCCACAATTAATATGGCATCGTCTTCAACCAGCAATTTGGCATCGATTGGACTATTCGCTTTAAACTCGCGGATTAATAACTGCAATCCTTTTCGGATATCGGAAACTTGCATCCGACTGGGCTGTAGATCTAGAATAAAAGTTCGAATATCTGCAATAACTGCATTAAGACCGTCGATTGCTTCAAGGAGGCGTTCGCTCGCCTGACTGGGTTCTTCATCTACCATCATACGAGCGCAATCCAGTGTTAGGCCTACGGCATAGATGGATTGAATAATTCCATCATGCAGGTCCATTCCTATTCGGTCTCGCTCTTCAAGAATAGCCAAACGACGCGCCTGCCTGTTTAGCCTGGCAATCATAATCGCGATCCCCACACCGTCTCCAACAGCCTTGAGAAGACCGATCTCACGGTCGCTGATTTTCCGCTCTCCGACGAAGGCCAGGCTCAGGATTCCCACTACACTAGCATGAGCGAGCAACGGCACCCCAACTAGGGTGCCGTATCCAGCCGATTCAACTACATCCTGTGCTAGGCTTGGTTCATCAGCAAGGTTATGGGTCCAGGCCAGTTCGGCCGTCTGGGCAATCTGGTCTAGAAACCCCTCTCCCCGGCTGAACCGCTTAATTTTCCAGAGCTGATGTTCCATCGGTGCATCATGGAAAAAGCGATTGAAGAATCCAGTAGTCTTCTCAGCCAGAAATACCTCGCCTTCCTCAGCCTCAAAAAGGGAAAGTATTCGGTTCAACATTTCGCTAAGGAGGGCACTAAGCTCCATAGATGAACTTACAACGCCGGTAAGCGAGTTTATCAATCCCAGTTCCTCGTTCCGCTGTATAAGTTCAGTCTCACGCAATAGAGCTTGTTTATAAAGGTGGGCATTTTCAATTGCCACTGCAGCCTGCGCAGAAAAAATCTCGATAAGATGCTGATCCCCTTCAGAGAAGCTCGATGATCCAATCTTGTCAGCCAGATAAATCTGGCCAAGCTGCCTTCTGTACGACATAATTGGAATGCCTAGAAGGGACTCGATCGGAGGGAACCCCTCGGGAAGATTAAGCATTTCGGGGTGATCGCAAATCCGGGAAACTCGGATGCTTTTGCCCGTTCGCTTTATCTCTTCAACCGGCCTTGCCTCAATCAGTGATTGCGGCAAATGTTTAATTTCTTGCTCTGAGAAACCTTCGTAAATAAGAGTCCCCACTCCCCCTTTGCCGTCCCAAATAACCAAGGCGGCGTAGCGCGCCTGCACAAGATTCTTGGAAGCCTGGGTAATACGACTTAGAACCCCATCCCAAGAAAGATCAGAGAAAACGAATAGAGTCGCTTGATGCAAATCAAGCGTGCCAACACCACTGTCTACAGAGCTATCTTGACTCGCCCCCTTATAATCGGTAGGCTGAGACTTGGCGCTCATTTAATCCATTGCCTTTCATGCATGATTGTACCGCATGGCAGAGCCTCTTCCAAATTTGCTTATTGATAACGTTTATAAACACATTTGCCTAAAAGAGAGTAGCTTCGCGTATT
>DAOVFE010000377.1 GCA_030673085.1 Anaerolineales bacterium
AATCTGAATCTATCGTTTTGAAAGCAAAGATCACAAAGGTTCCACAAATAAGTATAATCCAGCTATGGGTAATATTCCGCCATTCATGACCCGATCCACCAAAATATCCGAGCCACGCGCTTTTAGTCCAGCCACCGTCAATCGAAAAGTTGAGATAAAAACTTGGATTTGTGTGTTGGCGATTGCACTGGTAGTCATTGTTCTATACACACAAACAGGCCTTACTTCCTTTATTTCAATCTTCCTATTGGCCATTATTGTCCTTTCTGCAATATTGATTTCCTTTAGCAACTGGATGGATACTCGAACCTTTGTGGAAGTTTCACCGGCCCAACTCCGCTATTCGAGCCCTATCCGTAAAGTGACCATGCGCTGGGATGAAGTCAAATCCTTATGGGCAACAACTGCAGGCAGGGGATGGCGAATAACAGTACTGAGCGATGACCGGCACTTTATGTACCGGATCGGTGACCAACCTGATGGCAATACTGGTCAGACGATTAATATGGGATTCCCCGAAGGCGAACTTTTGGCCCAGATTATCCATGGAATGGCTGGTCTTGGCAAATCCATCCAAATGGATAATTCCTGGCAGTGCAGTACAGATCATAGCTAAAGGAGCGTATAGCCCATACCGACAGCATGCCCTTTTGGCTTCTTATCGCTGTTACAATGCTTCTGTTATCTGGAATAGGTCCTATACAAATCTGCAATAGGACTATCCTTCATTACAATTGCCTATGGTATGATAAGCGACAGAAGGATGATGTTAACTATGAGACCGCGGCAATATATCTATTTCAGGGGCGGATGCCGCCCCACTCCTTATCTTCGCCCCACCCTTTGGTGCGCTGAGTGATATATTGACGCACTCCCATAATAAGCATTACCGGCGTGGAGCAGAAGCAACTCCACGCCTTTTTTATTAGAGAAGATATCTCCCCAGGAGCAAAAGTAATGCAACGATTAACCATCGACGAGCAAGTAGCGTTGTTCATGCAAGGAACAGAATATGGAGACGCACAGCTCAAGCAGGCAATGGCAGATGAATTGCATGAACGTCTTATTGAAGCCAAAAAAGAAAGGCGTCCATTGCGTGTCTACTGTGGATTTGATCCACGAACATCGGATCTTCATATAGGCCATACGATACCAATGCGAAAAATGCGCCAGTTTCAGCAGCAAGGGCATCAAGTTATTTTCGTTATCGGTCGATTCACTTCGTTGATCGGCGATCCTTCAGACAAAGACAAACTGCGGCAGCAGCTCAGCACTAATCAAGCTGCTATTAATGCAGAAACTTATGCCCAGCAAGCTTTCAAGATCCTTGATCCAGAAAAAACAAGCATTGAATACAACGACACGTGGCTTTCGAAACTGACCTTTAAAGATTTAATCGACTTGGAATCCAATTTTACTATCCAGCAGTTCCTTACGCGGGATAGTTTTCGCAAGAGATGGGAGGCAAACGATCCTATTTATCTGCATGAGTTTTTTTACGCTATCATGCAGGGCTATGATGCCTATCATCTGAAAGCCGATGTCCAGATTGGCGGAACGGATCAATTATTCAATATCGTAACAGCTAGCCGCAAGCTGATGGAAACGCTGGGTGAAAAACCAAATATCGCTATCATCCTTGGAATCCTGCCGGGCACCGATGGTGTAGTAAGAATGAGTAAATCACTCGGCAATCATATCTCACTCAACACAACGCCGGAAGACATGTATGGCAAAGTCATGAGTGTGCCCGATCAGGCGATGAGCGCATACTTCCGATTGGTTACCCGCTGGACTCCTCAGGAGATCGCCGAAAAGGAAGCGCGCCTGGCGGATGGTTCATTGCACCCACGCGATGCAAAAATGGCCCTGGCGCGCGAGATTGTCGCCATTTACCAGGGTGAGAGTTCGGTAGAAGCGGCGGAGTCATCTTTCCGTAGAGTATTCCAACAACACGCAACGCCCGAGAATATCGAGGCCTTTCAAGTCGGTCAGGGAATGACCCTGATTGACCTGATGGTTAAATCTGGGCTGGCTGAAAGCAAAAGTGCAGCGCGCCGGCTTATCAAGCAACATGGCGTTCGACTTGATAATAGTATCATTGAGGACCCCAACCTGATACTAAGCATTGACATCGCTCAAATCCTGCAAGTCGGCAAGCGCCGTTTCCTCCGCCTTATGCCCCCTGGCAAGTAAATGACAAAACCCTCAAAATTCCTTTAGGGATGTCCTTGAAGGACATCCCCCTTTGCGGAATTTTACCCCTTCGGGCGCAGGTTTTGTATAAATATTCGCTCAGGACTATCGCCC
>DAOVFE010000175.1 GCA_030673085.1 Anaerolineales bacterium
GGTTGAGCGCCGATTGGAAAAATTGGCCATTGAACGGCAGAAGGGCGGTCGTGATCGAGCTGCGATAGACCGTGAAATCGCCATTTTCGAAAGGCTTTCAGAATCTCTGGAGGAGGAACAGCCTTTGCGGACGCTCACCTACACCGAGGAAGAAGAGAAGATTGTATCCGGCTTCGGTCTGTTGACACGCAAGCCGATTTTAGTTGTCGTCAATATGGCCGAAGGCGATCATACGCCCGTCAAGGATATCTTGGGTGAATCAGGAGCGGGATTGCAGGCGCTCAAACTCCAGGGCAAACTTGAAATGGAAATTGCTCAACTTCCGGCGGAAGAAGAGTGCGCTTTTCTGGCTGAGTATGGCATTGATAAGCCAGGGAGAGAACGGGTGATTCAGGCCTCGTATGATTTGCTTGGGCTGTTATCATTTTTTACCATCGGCGACGATGAGGTGCGAGCCTGGACGCTAAGGCGAGGGGCAACGGCTTTAGAAGCGGCCGATACGATTCATTCTGATCTGGCCCGAGGGTTCATTCGGGCTGAAGTTATTCCCTGGGATCAGTTGCTCGAGCTGGGGAGCCTTTCGCAAGCCCGAAAAGAGGGCAAGCTGCGTATAGAAGGCAAAGACTACCGCGTCGAAGATGGCGAAGTCATCCAGATTCGTTTTAATGTTTGACCTGAGGAGACCAACATGACATCTACCAAGTATTCACAGGAACGCTGGAACCTGGGTGATATGTTTTCCGCGTTCGACACAGCTGAGATTAAGCAGACTGTAAAAGAGGTTGAAGAAAGCCTGACTCAGCTTGAAACCTTCCGGCCACAGTTATCTTCTAAAATGGACCAGGATACATTTATTGCTTTCCTGGAGCAATATGACGGCCTGGTTCGACTGCTGTCCAGGCTATTGGGGTATAGCCAGCTGCGCTTCTCAGAGGATACGCAAGACCAAGAAGCGCAAGCTAATTTGGCGAGTTTCAGGCAATTGGCGGCTGAAGCGGAAAACAGCACCCTATTCTTTAAGCTGTGGTGGAAGGGATTAGACGAAAAAGAAGCCAAGCGATTCGTGGATGTTGCCGGGGATTTTCGCTACTACCTTGAAGCTCTACGATTGCAGAAGCCATATACGCTTTCTGAACCTGAAGAGAAGGTTATTAATCTTAAGGATGTCAATGGGGCCAGCGCTTTCGTAACGCTATATAGCGCCATTACCAACCGTTACAGTTTCAAGGTTGAAATTGATGGAGAAGTAAAGGAACTTACCCGTGGTGAATTGACGATGTACATCCGCAGCTCTGATCCGGATTTACGGGCCAGGGCATATCAGGAGCTGTACCGCGTCTATGAAAATGATGCCCCGATCCTTGGGCAGATTTATCAATATATCATAAGGGACTGGCGCAGTGAAAATATCGATCTGCGTCACTATCGAACACCAATAGCAGTTCGGAATTTGAGCAACGACATCCCTGATGATGTGGTTGACTCGCTGCTTGAAGTGAGCCGCAAGAACAAGGGTATCTTTCAGCGATATTTCCGGCTGAAAGCCCGTTGGCTGGGGGTTGATAAAATTCGCCGCTATGATGTTTATGCTCCTGTGGCCAGAAGCGATAAGACTTATACATTTAACGAAGCGATCAACCTGGTAATCGAAGCTTATAAGCAGTTTGATCCAAAGGTCTCCCGGCTGGTGCAAAAGGTGCTGGATGAGAACCACGTGGACAGCGAGGTTCGCAAGGGAAAGCGCAGTGGAGCATTTTGTGCCACCATCGAACCGAAATTGACCCCATGGATATTAGCCTCATTTCATGGACGGGCGGACGATATCGCCACCCTCGCTCACGAACTGGGCCACGCGATGCATTCTTTGCTAGCCAATCAGCATAAGGCTCTGACCCAGGATCCTTCGTTGCCCCTGGCCGAAACCGCCTCGACGTTTGGCGAGATGTTGCTTATCGACTATTTGATCTCACAAGATTCTGCCCCTGAAGTCCGGCGGGATTTGCTCTTCCGCCAGATGGACGATAACTATGCGACCATTATGCGTCAGGCGCACTTTGCCATTTTCGAGCGTGATGCTCACGAGCTGATTCAACAGGGAGCTTCGGTCGATAGACTTAGTCAAGCCTATTTGGAAAACTTGCAGGAGCAGTTCGGCGATTCGCTCGATTTAAGTGACGATTTTAAATCCGAATGGGTTGCAATCCCCCATTTTTTCCATACGCCTTTCTATGTTTATGCATATGCGTTTGGGCAATTGCTGGTCCTATCGCTTTACCAGCAATACCGGCGTGAAGGAGAGGCGTTTAAGCAACGCTATCTGGAGATTCTGGCCGCAGGTGGATCTGATTCGCCAACCCGGATTCTTGATCGAGTCGGGATTGAGATACGAACGGCGGATTTTTGGCAGGGCGGTTTCGATATGCTAAAAGCGGCGCTCGACGATCTCGAGGCTATCGATGTCCCTGAATAATGCGGCCTTTATTTAAACAAAACTGCCGGAGTTCTTGATGATATAAAGCATGATTCTAGGAAGGTTTATATGTACTATTTATGGATAGCCTGTAAGCCGGGGGAGGCAGTCGGGGCGACCGAATGGTCGCCCTTATGCTAGCCGGCAAGATGGGGGCCGGTTTGGAATCAGGGTTTAGAATTAGATAGAATCAACTATTCAACTAAAGCCGCCTGGTAGGCTTTTGGCGGGCATAATAAAAGGAATAGGTTAATGGAATCTTCTCTTCCAAATACTAGCGACGAGTTTATGGATTGGACTTGGGAGCAAATGGAGCCTTTCTATGAAGAGCTGAAAAACAGCCAAATAACAGAAGGCAAGGTGGCGGAATGGCTGCATGACTGGACGCAATTGGGTAACCTAATTGAGGAAACCTACGCGCGGCTGATAGTTGCGACCACCATCAATACCGCCGATAAAGCGGCCGAAGAGCGCTATTGCTCTTTTTTGGATACGATCTACCCCCCGGCGGAGGCAGCCGATCAGGTTCTAAAGGAAAAGTTGCTTGCCAGCGGCCTTGAGCCGGAGGGTTTCAAGATTCCCCTGCGAAACATGCGGGCCGAGGCCGATCTGTTTCGAGAAGCTAACTTACTCTTGCTATCAAAAGAGCAAAAGCTCTGCACCGAATACGATAAAATCATCGGTGACCAGACGGTTGAATGGGAAGGTGAAGAAATAACCGTCGAGCAGTTGCGCCCGGTTTGTCAAAGCCCCAATCGGAAACGGAGGGAGCGCGCCTGGCGATTAGGCTCCCAGCGCTGGCTCCAGGACCGGCAGAAGATAAATGACCTATGGCTGAAGTTCATCTCCGTGCGGCGCAAGATGGCAAAGAATGCCGGTTTCCCGAATTACACACCCTTCCGCTGGACCCAGCTGTTACGCTTTGACTATAAACCGGAAGATTGCAAGAGGTTTCAAAAGGCTATTGAAGATATAGCCGTTCCGGCGGCGACTAGAGTCTATCAGAAATATGCCCGGCAGCTTGGCGTTAGCGCCCTCCGGCCATGGGATCTGGATCTGAATATCTACCCGATACGTTTGCCAGCTCTACATCCATTCAAGGATGTTTCCGAGCTTGAGAGCATAGGGGCTGCAATCTTCAAGCAAGTTGATCCCGATCTTGGCAAATGCTTCGAAATAATGCGAACGGAAGGACTGCTTGATCTTGATAACCGCAAGAACAAGGCGCCAGGTGGCTATACAATAGATTTTCCCCAACGTCGTCGCCCCTTTATTTTCATGAATACGGTTGGACTACATGATGACGTTCAAACCTTGCACCATGAAACCGGGCACGCCTACCATTCATTCAAGTCGGCCGGCCTGCCGTATCGACAGCAGCGTCAGGTCGGGATGGAATTCGCTGAAGTGGCTTCAATGACGATGGAATTGCTGACACTGCCTTATCTTTCGAAGGCCAAAGGTGGGTATTATTCCGGCCAAGATGCTGGCCGCGCCAGTTTAGAGCATATTGAGAATATGATTCTATTCTGGCCCTATATGGCAGTAGTAGATGTGTTTCAACACTGGGTGTATGAAAACGCCGATGCCGCCTTGGACCCGGCAAATTGCGATGCTTGCTGGAAGGAGCTTTGGGATCGGTTTATACCCGGTGTAAATTGGAGCGGTCTCGAAGATGAAGCGGCAACCGGATGGCACCGCAAGATGCACATCCATCAGCTGCCTTTCTACTATGTTGAGTATGGAATTGCTCAACTTGGCGCAGTGCAGATTTGGCGCAATTCATTGCAAGATCTGGATCTCGCGCTGACCAGCTATCGTAAAGCGCTCTCCCTTGGCGGGTCAGTTCCTCTGCCGGAGCTTTATGCTACCGCTGGAGTAAAGTTTGCGCCGGATGTTGAGACGCTGAGTCAAACGGTGTATTTTATTCAAAATCAGATCGCCGGCCTTGAGGCAGAATAATCTTTCATGATCTGCCCATTGTATCTGCTTGCAATCCGCGTTCGCCCGGCAGTTAACCACCGGGCTGATAGCTCAAGGACGCTGAAGCGCCCTGATTATGCAGGCCCGAAGGGCCTTCAGCCATGAGGCCGACCATTCATTGTCGGATGTAACGGCTCTCAGTATACAATCCAGACTTGCATAACATGCCCATTGTGTCTGCTTTCAACCAACGCCCGCCCGGCGGTAAACCACCGGGCTAATTGCTCAAGGGCGCTGAAGCGCCCTGATTATGCAGGCCCGAACGGCATTCAGCTATTATGGTTTGTATATAAAGATAACTTAGACAACCAATCGTCTCCTAATATTCCAATCCTATCTGAAAGCGCTGCCTGAAGTATTCATGAATGAGGATTTCCTCTTTTTCAACACAATAATTAGATGTTAGGAAAAAGTAACCCAAAGGTATAAGCTATTGCTAGATAAGAATCAGATAGAGTTGGCCTAAGGGCCAATAATAGTAAGACAACTAGTGGAGTAAGAGATAATGGAGATTGCTGATTCGGTGAAGTTCTTTCTAGATGCT
>DAOVFE010000280.1 GCA_030673085.1 Anaerolineales bacterium
CCACATGTACTATACGCTTTTATGAGTAAATATGTTTTTCAATACCCTCTACTTATTTTACGGGGTTCGAAGTGCCGCATAATGGATGTCTGGGAACCGTTATTATGGCAACTTTTCTGCCAGGCGAGTCAAGATTATTAGCAAGTGCTCTTTCCAATCGACTTGGGGGTTAAATGTAAACCAGAGATTGTATTTCTGTCGATGCAAATTATAGTCGAGCTTAGGCAGGTCGTGATCTTTCCATCTCTTTGAAAGTACGAAGAGAATTTGATGGCCTTTGCTATTGACTGCCTCGACCTTAGCATTAAAAGCTTTCACCTTTACTTTAAGTTGATAAATTAGATTCTCGACCTCGGGAGGAGGAGAACCAAAGCGATCCGAGAGTTCAGTATGCAGCGCTTTAATCTGCTCAATTGAACGTAATTCTGCCATTCGTCGGTATAGCTGGAGCCGCAAATCGCGATCTTGGATGTAGACCGCTGGAATTGAGCATGGGATGGCTAAGTCAATACTGACGGGAAGCGGCTCATATATCTGAAGTGGGGAGGTGGTTTCTACATTTGCTAATGGGTACTCTGTTTTGAGTCTTCGGATTGCACTGGTTAGCAAGCGAGTATAGAGGTTAAAGCCGATAGCTGAGATGTGACCATGTTGGCGAATTCCGAGTATATCACCCGCTCCGCGCATTTCGAGATCGTGCATGGCTACGGAATAGCCAGATCCTAATTGTGTATTTTCGGCAATGATCTCTAGCCGTTGCAGGCCTTCCGCAGTCGAATGCAGCCTTGAACGGCGGAAGAAATAGGCATAAGCCCGGGAGGCTCCCCGCCCAACTCGACCACGCAGTTGATAAAGTTGAGCGAGGCCAAATGAATCAGCGCGGTCGACGATTAAAGTGTTTGCATTTGGGATGTCGAGGCCGGATTCAATAATTGAAGTACTAATTAGGACATCGACTTCGCCTTCGGTAAATTGTTTCATTACATTGGATAGTTCGGCTTCAGGCATCTGACCATGAGCTACGCTCAATCGCGCTTCTGGCACCAATCGTTGAAGGCGTTTACGAATACCTTGGATTGTGTGTACACGGTTATGTACGAAGAAGACTTGTCCACCGCGCTCGAGTTCCTTCAAGATGGCTTGGCGGACTAGCCGCGGGTTGTAGATTCCTACATGGGTAATAACCGATAAACGTTCCTCTGGCGGGGTGTTGATGGTTGAAATATCACGCGCCCCTGTCAAAGCCATATACAATGTGCGGGGAATTGGCGTCGCTGTCAGTGTTAATATATCGACTTCAGTTCGCATTTGCTTTAAGTGCTCTTTATGCGTCACTCCGAAACGTTGCTCCTCGTCAATAATTAACAACCCGAGATCTTTGAAAGCGACGTCTTTCTGCAAAAGCCGGTGGGTTCCGATAAGGATGTCAACTTGACCCTTTTTAGTTTGATCAAGTATCTTCTTCACCTCTCGCCGGCTGCGGAAACGGGAGAGCATCTCGACCGCAACTGGAAAAGCAGCCAATCGCTGGCAAAACGTATTGAAATGCTGCTGCGCCAGGATGGTAGTTGGAACAAGCATAGCGACTTGCTTTCCATCCATAACCGATTTGAATGATGCTCGCAATGCTACCTCGGTCTTGCCATAGCCCACATCGCCGCAGATTAGCCGGTCCATTGGAAGGTTGCGCTGCATATCGCCCTTTACTTCTTCAAGCGCGCGCAATTGATCTTCGGTTTCTATATAGGGGAAAGAGGCTTCTAGCTCATATTGCCAGGGCGTATCAGGCGAGAAAGCATGTCCCTGGACAGTTAAACGGCGGACATAAAGTTTAAGCAAGTCATGAGCAATCTCCTCGATAGCCTGGCGAGCTTTCCCTTTCGATCGTTCCCATTGCTGGCCGCCAAGGCGCGATAGTTCTGGCATTCTGGCGTCAGCCCCGATATATCGGCTGATGCGATCAGATTGGTGAATGGGTACATAGACCTGATCGCCTTCAGCAAACTCAATCATAAGAAATTCGCGATTAATGGCTTCAATTGTTCTTTCAACCAGCCCTTGAAATCGACCAATTCCATAATCAATATGGACGACAAGATCGCCGATCTTAAGGTCGGCATAAGCAGTTTCTGGAGGAGCGACTTTTATACGCGGACGTGCGCGCGGCCGCGGACGAGCCCAGCCGAAGATTTCGGCATCACTTAATAGGCGGATTTTTCCATGTTCTTCATTATGTAGAATCCAGCCATCGGAAATCGTTCCTTGTACAAAGAAGATATCTCCGGGGGCCATTTGCGTAGGCAGGGTCTCTAGAACCGCTTGAGGTTCATCGACATCGCTCCATAGCTCACTGAGTCGTGTGGCCTGGCGGCTAACAATCACTGAAGTCTCATGTGCAACTCGCCATTCGGTAAGCATCTTTATCAATCGCCGAAGCTGGCCACCAAAGCGAGGTCCGGGTGTAATGTCATCGCTAAGCGAGATCGCGTTATTAGTTGCAGTAGACATCATGCCTAGATCAATGGCGCTATGCTCAGCCAGTGAATCTTCAATCTCAGCCAGGGTTAGATATGGAAGTGGAAAATCTTCGGGAAGGCCTCCGGCACTCACTTGCTCGTTACGCAGTAACAAAGCCTGGGTTTCGATTTCGCCAATCGTGTCCTCGAGCGCTGTCCGATCCTCGAGAAGTACAATGCTATTGGAGGGAAGGAAGTTGAGCAGTCCAGTGGAATCCGGATTCATCCAGGGCAAGAAGAACTCAAGCAAAGAGTCGCGGCGTTTTGGATTGATATCTTCATCTTTTGAAAGCAAATAGTCCCATTTTTCATTATATAGATAGGGGAGGCCCTCCCGAGCGGGAGTTACTCTCACTGCCTTCAATTGATCTGTTGATCGCTGGGTGGCAGGATCAAAGGAGCGGAGAGAGTCGATTTCATTCCCAAAGAACTCTATTCGGACTGGGAGAATAGCGGCCGGCGGCCAAAGATCAAGAATGCCTCCTCTGCGGCTATATTCACCGGGTGCGGTTACCATGCTGGTTGAGCAATAACCGATTCGCAACAGCATATCAAGCAAACGATCCAGCCGTATTGTGTCTCCTTCTCTTAGCCATTGGCTGTATTGGAGAAATTGGGGTACGGCGAGGGTGCGGGTCAT
>DAOVFE010000156.1 GCA_030673085.1 Anaerolineales bacterium
GCCGTGGACAGCGTCCATGTTTCCGTATTTTCGCCAGATTCTATCTTGGCTGATAAAGAGGGCCAGCGACTTTGTAAGAAAATTGGCCGATACGAAAATGGCAAGGATCTTAATAGTCTGGTATTGCTGAATAAGTTGATATCAGCTTGGATGGCTAATGAGGGTTTTAAGCCATCATAGAAGTTCGAAATCCGATGATTTCGTTCTTTGATTATGCCGGTAGAATGTTGGACTTACGCAAGGCAGCACCAAGCCGGTGAAGAGTCCGCCCAATCCAGATAAGCCCCCGTCTCTTCTGCTTCTCGGTTGATTTGCGTTACTTTACATCAACCCTCATTTTAGATCCCTCGCCTGGGGGCGGTAGGTTGCGGCGCACGGCTCAGCCACGCGAGTTCTTTTTCTACTAATAATGAAACCACGCCCCAAACGCCCTGGAAGGAAGTGCCCAACTCGGCTGCAATCTCGGCGATAGTACGCTCGCCGTCGCAACGTTCCATAATATCGAAAAGGCGTCGATGCCCTTCCGGGTTGGTTCGGTAATCGATCCAGATATTATAGCCGGATGCAAATACCTCGCCCTTGAAGTTGTTAACTACGTATTGATTGTGATCCCAGGCTTGCAGCATTCCGATAACCACTTCTTTTGATTCCTCCAATCGCTCCTGGGTGATGACCTCGGGTGTGTCGAAGCTGGAGTGATATTCATGAAAAGGGCGGGTCGGCGAATCGGGTGGTTCAACCCGCGAGAGCGAGAGCATTGGAACTCGCACACCTGGCGAATTAAACTGACGTTCGTCATTGCAGATAATTGTCCGGTAATCATCCACATAACTATCGGGATCCAGGCCGCGCAGCGCGGTTGCAAACACTAAGTCAGGTTGGCTGTGAGGCTGGAATGATTGCTGGAGGGCATGGGCCGAGTCGTTGCCCAGCATTTCCAGAAACAGCCCGCCGACCATCTTGGGAATCAGTTCTTCGTGGTGGCTAAGGTAAGCCAGCGAACCAATCGTCTCTGGCAAGATTAGCAGACGATAGCTGTAATAGGGGCGCGGGCCTTGCAGTATTTCGCGTGCAGCTTCCAGGCCAACCACTGTGCCGGTGAGGTCGTCATTGGCCATCGCCGGGTGGCACAGATGGGCGACTACCATCATAATCTGATCGCTTTCACCAGGGATGACAACCTCTCCAACTTTCAAAGTCCCCGGCTCGAAGCTGGTTCGAATGACAACTCGATATTTACTATCAGTCAGTGCATCCCGCTGTGCTTGAGTGGCACAAAGTCCCCAATCACGATCATAGTATTTAAAAATAAAAGGGATCGACTCGGGCAACCTGAGATTGACATGCAGGTGATCGAGCAGTTCATCCTGGCTGACCACGCCTTCAAACGGCAGCGAATAGGAGACAACGTGCAGTGGATGATCGGCATAGCTGAATAGGCGCTTCCCACTAAGCGTTTCGAGATATGCCTCGTGGCAGGTCCATTTCTCGGGAACTTTCCAGGTCCAACATGGCTCGCCAGTGGGGTACTCGTGAATCGTCATCGGTATTTCATCAGCCAGACGGCTCAGTGCACGATCAAAACCATCCGAAACAATATTGCGTTTGAGTGGCCAGAGTTCTTCGATTAAATCCATCATATGGGTCATGACTGATCCTTAGAAGAGGGATTATGTTTGAGTTTTGGCTATATAACGGGCCATTGCCTCATCCCGGTTTCCGATTAGCGCCCAGGGGTTATTAGATAATAAGCGGTCAGCAGCAGAAACGAAATCGGTCAATCGGCATAGCGAAACTTGGCCGTAGTTAAAGGCTGCGAATGCCCACTTCCCTTCGGTCTGCAAGACATCTTGGATAGGGCTCAGTTTAAGCTGGGTTTCGATGCTCATGTCGCGCACGAACATGCGGTAAGTACGCTCTTCCCAGCGTTTGTCGATCTTCACCTTTCCGCTGAAATCTTTCCAGTAGCGGTATGGCACATGAGCCCGCTGTTCGCTATAGTGGACCATGGAGACAGCCTGGATCTCGGCGCCAAGCAGGAGTAACTTGAAATCGAGCGCCAGCATGCGATCGAAAGGCGACTGGTCGTCGAATGCTGAGGGAGTATCTCGCCCAGCCAAGTCTTCGGCATAACGACCGATGGCGGCGATGGATTGCATCGGGTGATGTGATCGATGGGCATTTGGGCAGCGCCGAACCAATTCAGAGAATACCCCCATTCCTTTGGACGGCGTCTTGTCGGGATCAAAGGGCGCACCGTTGCAGAAGTCGAAGTTGAAAGTCGGGACGACGACGGTGCCTGAGTTCCCGATAACAGCCTGCAAGGCAGTAAGGTACATTCCGGCGCCGCCTTCTGGACGTCCAAGAAACTGGAGAGCTGAATGCACCATCAAGCCGTCGCCAGGCACAATACCAGCGGATTTCAATGCGGTGATTACTTGCTTGCGGGTGACCGTGAGGATTCCCATGTTCTATTCTTCTATGACTAGTCGCATTTGAGTAAGCTCTGTTTTAAAGCCTTGTTTCAGCCAGAATTTATGCCCCGGCTCATTACTAGAAAGGATTTGGACTTCGATGGATTGCACGTCTAGTGACTTGAATTTATTCACTGCCAAGTCAACAAGCTTCGCGCCGAGGCCATGGCCGCGCAAGCTTTCATCGACATATAAATCAGAAATCTCACCTACAATCACACCGCCCAAGTAGGCAGGCACACGCTTTAGGCGGCCCATTAAAAACCCCAAGAGATCGTCCGATTGCTCCGCAAGCCATAAAAAGCTATAACGCCCCAGCGTGCGCTCAAAGGATTCTACCCATGCACGAGAGTCGTCTTCCGATGCGGGGAAAGCCAGGCCTAAATTGCGATGAAAGATATCCAGCTTTTCCCATAGATCAGCGACGGCGGGCAAATCTTTCGCAGTTGCCTCTCTGATAATCAGATCCCGCATGACACACCCTCCCGCACTGCCTGTGGCCAAACTGTCTGGTCGAAGCCATACTGGGCGAGGAAGGCAAAGGCTAGGCGCTCAAGGCCAAATGCTATGCATCCGGTGTTGGCGAATGTTTCATCGGGCATGGAGATATGCATGCGCCGTCCGAAGAAGTCCTGATGGTAGTTGTATGAACCGATCGCGAGTCTATTTTCCCTGTAAGGCAATTGGGCTTGCACTTCGTATTTGAGTTGGAAAGCGCTCTGGAAGGCTGCTTGTTTCTTGAATTCGCCTACGAAAAATGGGTCATTGGCGCTTTCTACCTTATAGGCCAATCCCCAGGATTCATATAGCTTTGAGGCGCGATGGCTGGCGGTCTCGCGGTTCTCAAGCACAAAATCCTTCGGGCCGACAAAGATGATCTCATACATTGTGAAGTCCCACAGCCGGGTCAGGGAAGAGAGGTTGCTTGCTTCATAGCGGAAGCAGCGACCAACGGCAGTGGCGCATAGCGGTTCTTTGAGCTGTGAATGGTTCAAGGCCTCATAGAGGTGGAAGCATACCGCGGTTGATAGCAGTGCTCGCACTTTGGCGAAGGAATTGGGAGGAACTTCAAGGCCCTCATCGCTGCAATGAGCTTGGTTGGAAAAACGCTCGATCAGATCCAAATCTTGACGCAAGTGGCTGGCAAAGGTTAAGGAATGAGGGAAGGAGTGGAAATAGTCTACCTGCTCAAGGAATTTGGCTGAAATTAAAGCCGGGAAACGATAGGGACGGGCATCGAATGTTTTTGCCAGGTCGACTAGCTGGCCTTCAAAGTAGGCTATTAGCCGGGTGAGCAAAGGGCCAAGAGAGAACATCCCCGGGCCTTCTTCATAGACTTCGCCGTGCTCCAGAAGCCAGGGCATGGGGTCTTTGCGATAAGGAACCATACGGTCGAGATGATCCTCAAGAACCTTGATCCGGGGCTTCAGGGCCCCACTTACCATGGCGTCGAGAAAATGATTAGCCTTGGCCTCGATTTCCTGCCGGCGGCTGTCAGGAAGTTCACTATCAAGAAAGAGGGTCAGGGAAGTTCCATCCGGGCTGATGATCGCCTTCTCCACCGACTCGTCAAGGTAGGCGAGTTTCGCCTGGACTTGGCCGATAAGAAATTCGGGTATGGCGGGATCGGGATGCAGGATCAGGGTTGTGTTAGGCATTTTGGTTCTCCTTGAGATAGAGGCAGATGGTGTCAATACTAGTCAGCTCTGCAATTAAGTCAGCATCCAGTTCGAAGGCGAAGTGTTGCTCAAGCGCCATCAGAAGATCCATATGCCCCAGCGAATCCCATTGAGGAATGTCGCCGAAAGCGATATCATCGGCGAGTTGTTCTTTGGGAAGGTTAAAGGCATCTGCCATAATGGATTTGACGGCTGTTTGGTAATGATCAGATTGCTGGGCCAAGATTGTCTCCGAGGGCGGCAAATATTTTTCGGATGGGAAAAAGAAAATAACGCTTTTGATATTTGATAATGGCATCACGATAGAACGTGGCTATTATACTCTGTACCCGGTGTGTGAACATGCCCTTGGCTTGATTGCTAAGGCTCACAATGTCATCCTGAGCTAAGCGAAGGGGCTGTCTTTGTGCAGACGGACTCCGATTTTATAGGGTTTGGATATCACAAGCTTGCGAAAAAGGCTATCGCCTTCGTTAAATAGCCTTCTCAAAACGGATGTTGGGGATTTCACCGGTTGTGGAATTAACCTGGTGATTATTCTTTTTCAACACTGTCAAATTGAGGTTAAAATTGAGGCTTGACAAAGGCAATTGAAAAGTAGTACAATTGTTCTAGGACCGGCGGGAAAACTTAATTCTGTCACAGCTTCACGAGCTGGAATTGAAAATTTACTCCCCCCGGAAAGGAGTTCCTCATGTTTCACAAGATTGTTCTTGTTGGTAATCTCGGTCGCGATCCGGAGATGCGCTACACGCCGGGTGGTACGGCGGTTACAAATTTATCAGTTGCCACCAACAGGGTTTACACAAACAGCTCCGGCGAGCAGATCAAAGAAACTGTCTGGTTTCGGGTATCGGTCTGGGGAAAGCAGGCCGAAGCCTGCCAAGAATATTTACGCAAAGGGCGGCAGGTGCTGGTAGAGGGTCGTCTCAGTCCGGACGAAAATGGAAACCCGCGGATATGGACGCGACAGGATGGCGCTTCGGCGGCTTCCTATGAAGTAAATGCGTCGACGGTTCGGTTCCTTGGTGGGCGAGGCGAAGGCGCTGGATCTGCTTCAGGCGAAGCCCCCGGATTCGGTTCTGAGCAAGGAGCGGCCGGATCTGGCGCTCAGAGTGAGGAAGAAATTCCTTTCTAAAAGCTCGGCAATAGATAGCCGGTTAAAGGGCCGGATAATTGCTAGCGGCGCTTTATTAAGGAGTAACAATCAGAGTTTGATATTGAAATAGGCTTTGTGAAGGGAAAACGCCGTCGCCTTATGGC
>DAOVFE010000147.1 GCA_030673085.1 Anaerolineales bacterium
TTAACAGTGGGGTAGATGGTTCCACTAATTAATATCAATAATATCTTTTTTTACCTAGTGAGCGGCGAAGTTCGAGCTCGGCATCCCGCTTAGCAATTTCTCTACGCTTATCATACTGTTTCTTTCCTCGAGCCAGCGCTATTTCAACTTTAGCAAGCCCATCACGGATATACATTCGAGTAGGAATTATTGTATAGCCATGCTGCCGAACACGATTATACAGTCGCAATATTTCACGCCGATGAAGAAGGAGCTTCCTCGGACGTAGCGGATCGTGGTTTAAATAGCTAGCTGGATCATAGGGGGCGATATGACAATTCATTAGCCACGCTTCTCGTCCGTCGACACGAATGTAGCTCTCCCTTAAACTTACTTGATTAGCTCGCACCGATTTTATCTCGCTTCCGTGTAACGCAATCCCAGCCTCCAAGTGATCTTCAAGAAAGTAATCATGACGGGCTTTCCTATTGGTGGCAACTATTTTATTCTTTTCTTTGTCTTTCATAATAGGCTATCTCGTTTGATTCTCGTGAATCCATATTATTGCAGTTGAAAGAACATTATCCGTCTGATCATCATTCCGCTCAACAATTATATCTGGCTGAAGCCCACTTTCATTCAAGGAAATCCTGTCAGGAGTTAGCCATTCCGCCTCGGTTATATGCAGACTTGATCCATCCTTTAGAGTATAAATACCCTGGATCGAGCCCTTTCCATAAGTCGGAGTGCCTATCAAGGGAGCTCGCTTATTCGATTGCAATGCCGCCGCAACAACTTCAGCTGCGCTTGCGGTTCCCTCATCTACTAAAACAGCAAGTGTAATATCCGCGGCCTCTCGGGAATTTTGCGCTTTATATATAGTCTCTTCTTGATCTCTACTGCGTTCAATGCTGATAACGCCTTTTTCCAAGAAGAAATCAGCAACTGAAATTGCCGAATTAAGCAATCCGCCACTATTGCCACGAAGATCCAAAATCAAACTGGCAGCACCTTTTGAAAGCAATGCCTGATAAGCCTCTTCGACTTCGCCAGCCGTCTTTTCCGAGAAGAATGTCACTATTATTACGCCGACATCTAAGGCATCTGGGATGATATATGCTTTGGTCGAAGGCAGGGGAATAGCTTCTCTTTTAATCATCACGTTATGACGTTCGTCGTCATGCCCGAAACGCGCAATCGATATCCTTATCGTTATCCCTGTAGGACCGCGGAGCAATGCTACAATCGTATTCATTGACATTTCTTGCGTAATCTTAATTGAATCCACATAAAGAAGGACATCGCCATCAATGATTCCGGCGTTATCCGCCGGTCCATTTGCATAAGGATAAAGTCGAACATTGCCAGCTTCATCTTTAGCAACATAGGCTCCAATGCCCCCAAATTCGCCTTCGAGTTCATCCTCTTGAAGCTCATGCTCTGCCGGCTCAACATATATCGTATATGGATCGTTTATTCGCTGAACCATTCCGTGTGCCATGCCTCTTTCAAGAGACGTCGAATCGGGCAAATCATATATGTAATGATCCTCGATTAACCTTCGCGCTTGCCTCAGCAATGAATATTCCGCTGAAGCTTTTCTATCCGTGCAATATTGATATCCCCCAAGGAATCCGCTGGAAACAAGAATAAGCGCAGAAATAAAGATAGCAAATGCATTTTTAATTTTCATAATCTACTTTCCAATAGCGACATTGTAGCATGTCGTAATAAAATATGAATAGAATGCCAGTTTCTAGGGTGGTGTCATTATAATGCCATAAAAAAACGGAGCGAGATATCCTTATCCTTTAATTGTGATAATGCATCGTATACATGTACAATTATCCATCTAGTTTTTTGTTAGTGCCATAATACCTATAGTTCAATTTTGGTAAAGTAATGTAATATATATATGTTTCATCTCTTGATCGACATGCTTATGTGAATGATTACAAATCCGCAATGAAGCAATTATGCAATTCCATACTGGATCAGGGGTTATGAATTGCCAGATCCTCTTATTATTACTGATCAATTAAAAATTCTGCTCGCAAACGTCAATACCATCCATGATTCTCAATTGGCCCTGGAAGCTATCTTACATACGGGGCAAGATATCCTTGGAGCTTCAAATGCTGCCGGCATCATCTTAGATGAGTCCTTTGATGTTGCCTATCATGCAGGTCCTGATCCGGCGATTAAGCATTTAACCTCTCAGATGATGGATTTTCGAATAAGAAACGAAGAAAGTCAGGATTCATCTGCCATTATTCAATCGATATCATCAGAGGAAAATTCAAACGCCGGCGACAACCATTTACTGTTTGATATGGGCTACCAATATGCTTATTGCCTGCCCATCTGCCACAGCCATGAACTGCTGGGGCTTCTCGGTTTCTATTCTCTCAAGAAGCCCTCCCCTGATAAACAAATTCTTCAGTGGATTGACCTGTTGCTAGGCATTGCTACTCTTGTTTTCCATAATGCCCGCCTTACTCAGACCGTACTCAGCCAGGCGGCAGAAATGGGGGTTTTCTACAAGACTACTGTCGCCCTGGCAGGCCAAAAAGATACATGCCAGCTGCTTGATCTAACCCTATCTCGCGCACTTACTTTGCTTAATTGTCAGATGAGCTTCCTCTTTCTCGCGGAAGATAATTTAGATCATCTGCATGTTGTTGCACACGTTTACGAAGATCCTGACAGCGGCGCTTCTCTTCTTGAAAGTGCTACTAAGCTGGCGGCTCGAGCGGCTGATGAGCAAGATATTATTCTAAACGAAGAACTCCTCTCAACATCTGGATCAGCTTCATTAGATACCGATAATGCCGACCAAGCTCACCAGCGTTTCCGAGCTCTTGCCATTCCAATGGATTCAGCGAAGCAATTCATTGCCGTGCTTGTAGTAATAGCTCCTGAACTCCGCCAGCCCTTTTCAGAGAATGACTGCCGTCGGGCTAGATTGATCGCATATCAAGCTGTAAATGTAATTGGACTATCTAATTTGATTGATGCCGAACGCAATCAGAGACGCGTGGCTGAAGCTCTTCAGTCCGCTTCACTGGCAATATCTTCTGGCGTTAGCTTAAATGAAGTATTGGATCGAATTCTTGAGCAGGTGATGCATGCTTTCTCTTGTGATGCTGCAAATATCATGATTCAAGATAAAGATCGCCGGTATGTCATTCGATCTCGTGGATATAGCAATTTCGGACTTGAACCAGACCAAGTCGCCGAATTGGTTCTTAATGCCCGGGCCTCAGCCAATCAACGGCCATTAATTGATGGCAGAGCAATCACTGTCCCAAATGTCGTCGACGATCCAGCATATAAAATGCCAGATGGTTTGGAATGGGTTCAATCATGGGCAGGTATTCCAATTTCCTTCGGGAATGAGATTTTGGGGTTTATTAACTTGGATAGTGCTTCCCCAAATAGCCTTACTGCCTCAAATACCAAACAATTGAAAGCTTTCGCTTCCCATGCAGCAATTGCGGTCCATAAGGCCAGAATTTACGATCGTCTTTCTAAAGAGCATGAACGTCTCCAGCAGATATATATGCTTGGTCAGGATATTGGCGCCAGCTTGGATCCAAACGAGATCCTGACACATCTATTAGAAGCATGTCTTACCGTCTTAGGCGGAATGCTGGGGGTCGTATATGCCTTAAATCTCAGAAGCCATCAGCTTGAAATACTTGCCAAACATTCAACCTCAGAAAACGCAGAAACACTTATTGAATTACCATCTGTTCATAATCTCGCTCAACGCTTGTTTCAGGCAGAGAAACCCGATTTTGAATACCTATCCTATCCTGAACAAGCATATTGGCTCTTGGGTTTACCTTTGCATTACGCTGGCATCCCTCGACGCGTTGTACTCATATGGGTACAAAGCGAATTGGATTTTGAGCATGCATGGCTTGATACATTGGCAGCGTTAGGACAGCAGGCTGCGCTTTCCTTGGCCAATGCAAATAAGCATGCTGAACTTCAGCGCCGGCTTAATGAGATCGAGCTCCTCCAGCACATCGCCGCTGCTATTGCTAAACGCCTTGAGTTTGATGCTATCCTCGGCGAGTTAACCAATCAACTTCATGAACGGCTTGGCTATCAAGCCGTTCATGTCTATATTCGCCAAGGTGATACAATGCTTCTCCGTAAAGCCAGCGGTGACTTGCCCTCGGTTAGCGAGATCCCTTTTGGCCAAGGCATTATCGGCCGCGTCGCCCAAACCGGACAAGCTGAGCTAATAACGGACGTCACTTTGGATCCAGATTATTTTGTTCTCCTCGAGACAACTCTATCTGAACTTGCAGTGCCCATCTTAGTTTCTGATAAAGTCATCGGAGTCTTTAATATCGAATCTTCCGATCCGACTCAAATTGATGCAAGTGCCAAAGAGCTTCTATCGCTTCTTGCCGATCAAGTGTCTATCGCCTTGCAAAATGCCATGTTATATAAGCAGGCAAGTGATACTGTCGAAAGTCTCGAGACAAGAGTTAAGGCGCGTACTTCTGCACTAGAAGCCGTTGCAGAGCAGGCTCGTGCTGCTGAAAAGGCTAAAGCCCAATTTGTCGCTGATGTCTCACATGAGTTGCGCACTCCATTAACCAACATTGGCCTTTATCTCGATCTGCTGGAAATTGGCCCCAATGAACGGCATCAGGAATATTTCACTACAATGAGGCGAGAGACAGATCGCCTAAAGATTTTAATTGAGCAATTGCTATCAATCTCTCAATTGGACACCGACCAAGTCTATTTTCACCCTCAGCCGACAGATATTAATTCTCTAATGGCGATGCTTGTTGTCGATCGCGAGAAGCTGATAACCCAAAACGGTATCAATCTGCAAATCAAAACTAAAAAGAACTTGCCTCAGGTTTCAGTTGATCCAAGATATATCATGCAAGTCATGACAAACCTTCTAACCAACGCCACAAATTACACTGCCGAAGGTGGCAGTATTACATTGAGATCGGATATTGAAACAAGAAATGGACAGCTCGGTGTAGTCTTTTCTATTAATAATACTGGTCTCGGCATTCCAGAAGATGAGCAGAATCGCATATTCGAACGCTTCTTTCGTGGGCGTAATGGCCGAGATTCAGGAATCGCCGGAACAGGATTGGGCCTTGCCATTTGTAAAGAAATCGTAGAAAAACACTACGGATCTATTGAATTTACATCCAGCGATAAAAACGGAACGACTTTCAAAGTCTGGCTTCCAGCATTTAAGAAGGAAAACTAATCTTGAATAGCTTGCGCGTTGGCACTAAAGGGACAATAATACATAATATATCCTTTTCTGAAAGGCAGATAGCTAAACGCTGCAGCGAGATAACGGAATAATTATGGTCGAAGAAAAAATATCTGCTTCGGGAGCAACAACGCTCCTAGTTGTTGAAGATGATCCGGCGATGCTTATTGCATTGCGAGATATTCTCTGGAGCGCTGGCTATCGTGTACTAACTGCGAGAAATGGCAAGGAAGCTCTTGAAAACCTCGATAATGAAAAACCAGCACTAATTCTCTCTGATATTATGATGCCG
>DAOVFE010000357.1 GCA_030673085.1 Anaerolineales bacterium
AGACGCCAACCGAGGTTCCACCGACAGCGACGCCAACCGAGGTTCCACCGACAGCGACGCCGACCGAAGTACCTCCGACAGAGACGCCAACCGAGGTTCCTTCTACAGAGACACCGACCGAGGTGCCGCCGACAGAGACACCGACTGAGGTGCCGCCAGCAACTAAGGTTTCACCAACTATGGCTTCAGCCGGTGCATCGCCCACAGCAACTCCAACAGAAGTGCAGGCTGCAACTGGATCAGAGCTGTCCTATGAAGAAAACATTTCAATCCGGCCAGTGGTAGTATGTGTGCGAAATAATGGCGATGGTACCTTCGCAGCATTCTTCGGTTATAGGAATGACAATCCGCATACAGTGATAATTTCGATTGGCCCTGATAATGGATTTTCGCCGGCGCCGATCAATCGCGGCCAGCCGATCGTATTTGCTGCATCCACAGAAAATCTAGCGGATGATGGTGTATTCGAAGTCGCGTTTGCGGATGATAGCTTGAAGTGGACCGTGCAGGGGCATACGGCTATAGCTGATGAGCATGCACCGGCGTGTCCGGTGAAAGATGAAGATGCCGCCATCAGTAATGCGCCAGCAGGTGAACAAGTGCTCCTGATTCCGGTAACAGGCGGAGATCAGATGGCCGCACAGACAACTACGGGTTCTATTCATATAAATATAGTTCTTTGCCTAATTGGGCTGGTAATGATTTTGCAAGGGATCTGGATTTACAAAAAAGCTAGTGAGAGCTAGCTTCTTGAATGACTGCGACCTCTTCCAAATCATTCTTGCCGGTCGGCGGGATAGTGGAAGTTGAGGGCGTAGAAAAAAATATTTACCCATAAAAGAGGTAGGTATACAGGGGGTGGAAGCGGAGCTTCCACCCCATGTATACCTACCCATCGTCAAATGATTTCTCTTTAAAGGATATATCCCAAATTAGCCTAACCATAAATGGTCTAGCTTATTACTGAAGGCCCTTCAGATCTGATGAATGGCGTTTTAGCGTCCTTAGGATATAATCCCGGCCGGTCACCGCTGGCGCAGATGAGGAATTATGGGCACCCACGCGTTTTAGAGAAGAGCAATAATTGGTTTAATCCCACTAAGGAATTTTGGTGGGATGTTTCATTTGTAGAACTATTCAGCTTGTCATAAAATCAAGAATATCTGCAAGACTGGAGATAGTGAAAGAAGTCCGTTCAAGTTCATGCGAGGTTCAATGAAACAAATAGGAATACTAACCGGAGGAGGCGACGCGCCGGGACTTAATGCTGTCATTCGGGCGGCAGTTAAAACTGCCAATAATGTATATGGTTGGAAAGTCCTTGGAATTAAAAATGGCTTTGAGGGATTATTAAATCCCGGTGGGGTTATTCCGCTTACCCCAGAGACGGTGCGAGGGATATTGCCGAGAGGGGGAACGATTCTGGGCGCCGCAAATCGCGGCAACCCGTTTGCACGCCGGCTGATGCGCGATGGCGTCGAAGTGATCGAAGATGGATCGGATGATGTTGTTGAACGAATCAAGAATCTTGGCCTCGATGCCCTGGTCGTTGTGGGGGGCGACGGCACACTCCATATTAGTCGCGAATTATTCGAGAAAGGGTGCCCAATTGTTGGAGTGCCGAAGACTATCGACAATGATATTGGAGGGACCGAGATCACCTTTGGCTTTGATACTGCGGTGAGTATGGCGACAGAAGCGATTGATCGCTTGCATACTACGGCTGAATCGCATCATAGGGTTATGGTGCTTGAATTGATGGGGCGCAATGCTGGTTTTATCACCCTACAGGCCGGCTTGGCCGGAGGCGCTGATGTGATTCTGATTCCAGAAATCCCATTCCAGTATAAATCTATCTTTGCGAAAATTCGTCAAAGGGAAGGGCAGGGACGGCATTTTAGCATTGTCGCGGTTTCTGAAGGCGCTCAACCTATTGGAGAACAACAGGTCTTTCAATTGGCCAGCGATGGAATCAGGGCCGGGCGGCTCGGAGGAATTGGTCAAATCGTGGCGGACACCATTGGCGAAGCATGCGGCGTGGAAGCGCGGCTGACTATACTGGGCTATCTGCAACGCGGCGGTTCTCCGACCACATTTGATCGCTGGCTGGCGACGCGATATGGCGCGGCAGCTGTCCGACTTGTTGCAAAGCAAGGCTATGGGCGAATGGTCGCGCTGCAAGGCGGAAAAGTTGTGGACATCTCTCTCAAGGAGGCGCTGAAACAGCCAAGGCAGGTAGATCTGAACGGGGATGCCATAACAACAGCCCGTGGATTAGGAATCTGTCTGGGAGATGAGTGACCGTCAGCATGGCTGAAAACTGAATACTGACAGAATATCGATAATTAAGCCATGGGCAACCAATGAGGGTACAAGCGGGCTATTGAAATTCTATACACATAAGGCAAAATCCATCAAAGCTTAACGAGAGGGTTAGACTCTGAACAGTTCCTGAGATTATTCCGTTAACTTTGGGCGATATACAGATAAAGCAATCTATATAGCG
>DAOVFE010000009.1 GCA_030673085.1 Anaerolineales bacterium
TCAGACAGCCCCTTCTTCTAAGGAAAAAGCCATAAATGAGGGCGGTAGCTCCCAAACCCGCACTTTCCACTCATCCCTACAGCAAGTTGTTGGGTTTCCTGGCTTTTTCCATGGGGCGGTAGCTCCCAAACCCGCACTTTCCACTCATCCCCACAGCAAGTTGTTGGGTTTCCTGGCTTTTTCCCATGATTCCTCTCTATTTCAACACTCTCATTATCGAGGGTCGAGGGTGTTGAAATAGAGAAATCAAAACGATAAATTGACAGCCCAAATACACCATGGTATTATCACTTGCACCTTCAATAAAAAGAATAGCTTTACCTTTTATCCAGAGAGGCGGAGGGACCGGCCCTTTGATGCCTCGGCAACCTATCAATTTTGTTAGATGTGGTGCCAATTCCGTCAGACTTAAGAGTCTGGAATCGT
This sequence comes from Anaerolineales bacterium, assembly GCA_030673085.1. Classification (GTDB taxonomy): domain Bacteria; phylum Chloroflexota; class Anaerolineae; order Anaerolineales; family E44-bin32; genus JAFGNH01. Next base: position 427 of record DAOVFE010000009.1, read on the forward strand.
CTGGGAGATGAGAGGGAGATATGTGCTTGTTTGCATAACCCCTTCTCAGTCAGAAGGGGCTTTCTAATTAAATATGCATAAGGAGCATTTAATATGTGTACAAGTTTCATGAACTCACCAAGTCTATTGTTTACTTCTGAATCGGTTACCGAAGGGCACCCCGATAAACTTTGTGATCAGATCTCAGACGCGGTTCTAGATGCCTGTCTGAAGGAGGACCCAAAATCTCGAGTGGCTTGCGAAACGGCTACAAAAACCGGTTTTGTATTGCTCTTTGGAGAAATCACGACCCACGCTCAGATAAATTTTGACGAGCTGGTGCGAAAGGTTGTTACCGATATTGGTTATGATGACAGCTCGAAGGGTTTTGATGGCAATACCTGTGGGGTTCAAGTTGCGATTTCTAAACAGAGTCCAGATATCAACATGGGCGTTAGCAGTGCTCTAGAGTCTCGCTCAGACGAGATGTCTGAAGATGAAGTTGATTCAATCGGGGCTGGCGATCAAGGCATGATGTTCGGATTTGCGTGCAATGAAACGGATACTTATATGCCAATGCCGATTTACTATGCCCACCATCTGGCTCGCCGGCTGGCCGATGTCCGCAAGAGCGGCGAACTTCCTTGGGTTCGTCCAGATGGGAAATCGCAAGTGACTATAGAATACTGCCATGGGCAGCCGAAGCGGATCGATACGGTCCTGATCAGCACTCAGCACGCTCCGGATATCAGTCTCAAGGAAATCAGGGAAGCTGTGATCGATCATGTTATTCTTCCAGTCCTTCCCAAGTCATTAATTGACGAGCGATTGAAAATTTACGTGAATCCCACCGGACGCTTTGTTATTGGTGGTCCAATGGGTGATTCCGGGATGACCGGCCGCAAGATTATCGTTGATACTTATGGCGGAATGGGGCGGCATGGTGGCGGGTGTTTCAGTGGCAAAGATGCTACCAAGGTGGATCGCTCGGGCGCGTATGCAGCCCACCACGTTGCAAAGAACATTGTTGCAGCGGGTTTAGCCGATCGTTGTGAAATACAGGTTGCTTATGCCATTGGCGTGTCAAAACCGCTCTCGGTAAACGTTGAGACCTTTGGGACCGGTCATATACCCGATGAACGGATTTCGGAGTTGATCGATCAGAACTTTGACTTGCGGCCAGGCGCGATTATTCGAGATTTCAAGCTGCGGCGACCAATCTTTCAGGCCACTGCTTCTTATGGTCATTTTGGGCGTGATGATTTGGATTTGCCCTGGGAAAGGCTTGATCGAGTTGAAGAGTTGAAGGCTTTGGCGGGTATGGCCAAAGTAATGGCTTAGTCGATTAAGACTTCGCTATAGATGGAAACGTTGACATCTTGTGTCGCTCGGTATCGCTCACTATCGTTCGCTTATGGGAGTGTAGACCAGAGGCCCAAACTGTACTAGGAGCAAGATCCGGCTGAGCTAAATAGAGAATCGCTGAATCTATCCTCCCGCAGGTTTGCATGTCGTTTTAGCTTGAAAGTGAGCACATATATACCCTCCTATCGGCAAATGATTTCTCATTTTCAACATTTTCCGGGATGAAAGTTGACTCGAGGAGTAGATTTTACAAGCCGGGGTTATATATATTGAAGGATATTTAACCCGACCATGAATGATCGAGCTCATAGACAAAGACCATTCGGATCGATGTGAAGAACCCCGCAGCTTGCTACGGGGTTCTTCCAAGAAAAAAGCCATCATGGCGAACTGCTACCTACAGACTCCCGTTTGCCATTCAGTCGGACTTTACCCTCAAGCAAATGATAGCGAGCGATGCACGCAGGGGAGAGGTTCTTCACCGATAAGTGATTTTTTATTTTTCAGAATAATTAATGAGTCTACTGAAAAAAGCATCCACTAATAGGAAAATGCCTATCTCGCATTTGGGCTTTTTTCAGTGGAATCATTAATGAATCTACTGAAAAAACTGCCAAATGAATGGGATAAGCTGTAGGTGAGCATTGCCCCCCATATAAAAGCTCCCTCTTCTCGGGGAAGCGCTTTTTTCGGAGATGTCATTAATATGGCGTTTGACTGCATGATTTGTTATAAGCCAAAAAATATTGTGACTGCCCGTTGGCATTTAAAGGCTAGTCATAGACTATAATATTCATTTACGGTTGCCTTGTTTCGCGGGCGATCGAAGCAATTGAAATATCTGAGCAGTGCTATTAGGCTGTTGTCTTGTCAGATTGATGGCTAAACTAATGTCGACGCTGCTCTTCAAATATTTGCGCCTGAGAATGGAAGCGTCATAAGGCCAAGCAAATGAGTGTAGAAAGCGCTATGCCAGATTTGCACAGACCATTGGAAAGTGATAATGAAGATACTGGCGTTGAGCGATAAAGTTGAGTCCTGCATTTATAGCTCAGGCATGAAATCATGGCTTGGCGATATTGATTTGATTATTGGATGCGGAGATCTCCCCGCAAATTATTTAGAGTATGTGGTTACGCAATTAAATGTGCCGATGGTCTATGTTCCGGGTAATCATGATTCGGATAGCTATTCCGTTCCCGGCGGCAGATGCATAGATGGAAAGGTGATAAAGATAAATGGCCTGACGGTTGCCGGTTTGGGCGGCAGTATTCGGTATAAGCCCAGGGGGCGGCATCAATATACACAATGGCAAATGGGAGCTCGAGTTGGCCAGCTTCTACCGGCCTTATTGCTAAAGGGAGCCTTGCGCCAGAATAAGCTTGATATTCTTATTACACACTCGCCGGCGCGAGGGATACATGATGGCGAAGATCAAGCCCATATTGGTTTTTCTTCATTTATTACACTGCTTCGAGCAGTCCATCCTAGATTAATGCTGCATGGCCATTTGCATGCCATCCGGAATATCGATAGAACTATTACCAATCAATATGGCTGTCAAATAATGAACGTGTTTCCTTATCAAATTATTGATCTGCCGTCTATTGAATAGAATCACTATTTTGCGCTTTGGCTGCGCCGATTCAATCAATAATCATCAAGATAGGTTGGAAGATGTCAGAGTGAAAGCCATTCTTACAGACGACGGTTCGGCGGATAGGCAGGGCCGGACAATCGTTTGAAGAAGTGCTTGGATGGGGGATATGGCTGGGACTAATATCTCGCCGGAGGATGCAGGCATTTGGATCTGGCCATTTAGTCGGGCAGATCTTGCCGCAGGTTTGCGCCGTTATTTTAACGATTTATCTATCAGGCTAACTAGCGTTCGAAAGGTATCGATAAAATATCAGCGCCCATCGATTGGTCTAGTAAGTGGGATACAGGTTAAATATCAAGGACAAAAAGGAAAGGGCGCCTGCCGCCTGGTTGTCAAGGAACCGCGCGGTACTACCAGAGCAGGACTGGCGGGTGTGGGCCGGCGCGAAGTTGGAGTGTATCAATCATTGGTATCACAGTTGCCGATGGAGACACCGCAATTAATCAGCGCTGCTCCAAATGGCGATTGGCTGCTCTTGGATGAAATCGAGATCGCGCGAAATCCATCACAGTGGAAGATAAGGGAATATCGGAAGGCTATTGAAGAGCTAGTTGAACTGCATAATCGTTTCTGGGGATTACGCGAAGACTTGAATAACTTTCCATGGCTGTTGCGCCCTTTGACCGCGGATTTTGAAATTCATATTACCGCAGCGGAGAATGCCATCAAACAGATAGAATTCCTTGCTATGCCGGAGTTTCTAGCGGGCCATCCGAATTTTATGAAGACCTTAACAAAGCTAGCAACTCAAGCGGGCAAAATCGCAGCTCCTTTAAAGCGTATCCCGCACACGTTGCTTCATGGCGATTATTGGCCTGGAAATATCGCAGTGCTTCGGGATGGCCGCCATGTGGTTTATGATTGGCAATTGACTGCAATTGGCCCTGGAATAATTGACCTACTGGTCTTTATCAAAAAGAGCCTTTGGTGGTTTGGCCCCGTTCCTTTCAGGGCAGAAGAAATGATTGGATACTACCGGGAGAGGTTAGCCGGCTATCTCGATGTGGCTTGGGAAGATAAGGAATGGAGTATGATTTGGGATCATGCTTTGATGTGGAGATTTTTGCAGGAATGGGTAGATTTGCTGGCTGTGTCTCCGGATTCAATCCTACAGGTAAGCGCGGAACGCTTGAGGGAGATTTGGCTCGACCCAGTAACTGAGGCAGTAGCCCGAAGGTTGAGTGACGAATGACAGGAGAAAAGATAATCACTGTGTTTGGAAGTTCAACCCCAACGGCAAGTGACTCTGCCTTTAGGCAGGCGGAGGAGTTGGGAAGGCTGCTTGCAGAATCCGGCTTTACAGTAGCCAATGGCGGCTATATCGGCACAATGGAAGCCGTCAGCAAAGGGGCGGCAACCGCCGGTGGGAGAGTGATCGGCGTGACCTGTGACCGAATTGAAAGCTGGCGCTCCGTTCGTCCGAACAAATGGATACAGGAAGAAATCAGAAGTTCGACGCTGCGAGAACGGGCATATCGTTTAATAGAAATGAGTGATGCATTGGTTGCCCTGCCAGGAGGTATCGGCACCCTGGCTGAGGTTGCATTGAGCTGGTCGTGGCTGCAAACGGCAGAGATTTCCCGGCGGCCGCTTATCTTGATCGGTGAACCTTGGCGGCAGATGATTAAGACTTTTTTGGATTATTCAGGTGAGTATGTGGCGGCACGCAATCGAGCGCTAATTCATCTTGTACCCAATGGAAAAGCCGCTTTATTCTGCATAAAGGAATTGTTAAATGAGTGATTTTGATAAAAGAGAAAAAGGTATAGAGAGTGAGCACTTAGCCTCGCGATCGGAAAATTTTGCCGAATGGTACAACCAGCTTGTGCTGCGGGCTGAATTGGCCGATTATGCGCCGGTGCGCGGCTGCATGGTTGTACGACCTTATGGCTGGGCGCTATGGGAAAATATCCGAAATGCGCTGGATAGACGCTTTAAAGCAACAGGCCATGTGAATGCCGCTTTTCCGCTCTTGATCCCTAAGAGTTTCATGGAGAGAGAGAAGGAACATGTTGAAGGTTTCTCGCCCGAGCTGGCTGTGGTAACTATTGGCGGCGGCGAAGAGCTGGAAGAGCCCCTGGTGATCCGTCCAACTTCAGAGACTATTATCGGGCATATGTATGCCAAGTGGATTAAATCCTACCGTGACTTACCTGTCCTGATTAACCAATGGAACAATGTGGTACGCTGGGAATTACGCACCAAGCTTTTCATCCGCACAATGGAATTCTACTGGCAGGAAGGGCATACTGCCCACGCTACCGAAGAAGAGGCTGAGGCAGAGACCCTGCAAATGCTTGATATCTACGCTGATTTTGCTGAAAACGAAGCAGCGATTCCAGTTGTCAAGGGTCGTAAGACCGAAAAGGAAAAATTTGCCGGTGCGGTGCGTACGTATACGATAGAGGGTATGATGGGAGATAAGCGCTCTTTACAGTCGGCTACTTCCCATAGCTTGGGACAAAACTTCGCCCGTGCCTTTAAAATCCAATATCTGGACCGAAATAACATCTTGCAATATTGTTGGACAACATCATGGGGCCTGTCGACACGCTTTATCGGCGGCATTATCATGGTGCATGGCGATGAAAAAGGCTTGATCTTACCTCCAAAGCTTGCCCCTTATCAAGTTGTGATTGTTCCGATATTTAGAGATGATGCTGAGCAGGCGAAGGTGATGAAAGCAGTTGAGCAAATCAAAGACCTGCTAGGGGAATTTCGAGTGCATGTCGATGACCGCGAAGGCATAAGACCCGGATTTAAGTTTAATGATTGGGAGATGAGGGGAGTTCCAATACGCATAGAAATTGGTCCCAGGGATGTTGCCAATGGTGCAATAACCCTTGCGCGCCGTGACCAACCCGGACGGGATGGTAAGCAATCGGTCCCACAGAATGCAGTTGTGCCGGTGGTTTCTAAGTTGCTGGAAGATATTCATAAAGCCATCTATAAGAAAGCGCTCGAATTTCGGAAGGCAAATACTCATCAGCCTAAGGATTATGATGATTTCAGACAGATCATTAAATCGGGCTGGGCGGATGCCTGGTGGTGTGGGGATGCAGAATGTGAGCTTCAGATTAAGGAAGAGACGAAAGCCACCTGCCGGTGCATCCCATTGGACCAACCTGGAGGTGAGGGCGTTTGCATTCACTGTGGGCGTCCGGCGAAGGAGCGCGCGATCTTTGCTAGGACCTATTAAGGAATATTCATTTAGATGCCCGCGATAATCCCTGAGCGATTGCAGCAGCAGATCTCCAAGGCCCTGGCAGATATTGATGATCCATCCGCTTGTCGTCGCAAAGTAGTTGACCTGCTTGAATACTATGCTGAGCGTAAGCGGCGGCCAGCGGCGTCGATCGGTCCGGATGATGTTCTATGGGCTTTTAATACGGCGCAGCCGGTTCTTCGTGCCCTGAGCCGAGCGCTGCAAATGGCTTTAGGGGAGTATCCAGAACAGGCGAAAAAGATAGCCGGCGAGCTATGGGATGCTGACTATCGCGAAACGAAGATGTTGGCGTCGGCAATTCTTGAAAGGCGGTCGGAGCCTTGGATTCCCGATTGGTGTGCGGAGAGAGCAGGTGATTGCCAAGATAACACGGCTCTCGCCGATCTTGCTGATCGGGGGCTTGCAGGCTTGCGTAGCTCATGGCCAGATCAGTTTCTGGCAAGTATTGCTGACTGGTTGAAAATGTCCAAACCGCGCATGAGGGCATTTGCATTGATGGGGTTGGAAGCAGCAGTGCGTGATCCAACGTTCGATTCATTGCCGGAGATTTATGAAGCGTTAGGTCTCTTTGAATGGGCGATTCGAGGAGAAGTCCATCGGGTAATGCTTACACTTTTATTTACCCTTGCACATCATAGCCCACAGGAAACGGCTCGCTTTCTTTTAGATGAAATCGGTAATGATCGACTAATGGCGGGATCCCTGGTTGAAGATACGCTTTCGGCATTCCCGCCGCGGCAACGGCGCTTGCTTAGACAAGCCTTGTCCGACTAATTGCCGGCTGGTATAATTAAAAAACTTTGATGCGACTAGACCGGTAACCGGCTTGTGATATTTCAGGCTGATCGCTGGGTGACCTGCTAAGGAGCAGATGTCCATGTCTATAACGAAAGAAGAGAAGAATCAGATTATTGAGCAGTTTCACCGGCATGAGGGCGATACCGGATCACCTGAAGTGCAGATTGCGATCTTGTCTCGTCGGATCGAGCAATTGACTAGTCATTTACGGATACATAAGCACGATGTTTCATCTCGGCGGGGCTTATTAAAATTAGTGGGTCAGCGCAGGCGGCACCTTGCATATCTTAAACGTATGAATCCTGAATCGTATCTGGAAATAACCGAGCGTTTGAGCATCCGCCGTAAGTAGAACAGATAGTATGCGGATGATACAAGACTAGTCATCTGCAAGTTGATTATGCGGGCAGTGTCGGTTAAATGGCGCTGTCCGCTAATGTGATATAGAAAAGAATATATAGCGCCGGTGCCCATTAGGCGGGTTGGGAATTGGAGTTCGCCAGTCAACCACTTTCAGGTTGGCGGTCGCTCTCCAGTCCCTAACCTCCCTGGGCTACCGACATGGAGGTTATTTAATGTTAGAAGCAAAAAGATTTGAAACTATTGTAGGCGGCAAGCCAATAATAGTTGAGACCGGTAAGTTAGCCCAACAGGCCGGTGGGGCAGTTACTCTGCGTCAGGCTGAAACGATGGTTTTTACCGCTGCTACAATGGCGAAAAAACCTCGCGAGGGAATTGATTTTTTCCCTTTGACAGTCGATTATGAAGAGCGGCTTTATGCCGGTGGGCGCATCCCAGGCTCGTTCTTTCGCCGTGAGGGGCGTCCCAGTGAAGCAGCAATTATAATTGCCCGGTTGACGGATCGCCCGCTTCGTCCGCTTTTTCCAAAGGATATGCGTAATGATGTCCAGGTAATCCTGTATTCTCTATCTTCTGATGGAGAAACTCAGATCGATATGCTGGCTATCAATAGTGCATCTATGGCATTAACGATATCAGATATTCCTTTTGGGGGGCCAATTGGAGCCGTTAGAGTTGGATTGATCGATGGCAACTTTGTGATCGATCCCACCTATCAGGAGATGGCTCAATCCAGTCTTGACTTGCGTGTGGCCGGCACCAAAGATGCTATCTTAATGGTTGAATGCGGAGCCAAGATTATCGGAGAGGATGCGATTGTTGAAGCGATCCGCTTCGCCCATGAGCAAATGCAGCCGATCATTGCTCTTCAAGAAGAGATGCGAGATGCTGTCGGCAAACCGAAACAAAAATATCTTTCCTTTAAGACGCAAGAGAATGTATCCTCAGCAGTGAAGAGCTGGCTTGGAGATCGACTAGATCAATTCCTTTCAGCTTCCTATTCCAAAATTGAGTTGCACTCGGCCTATGATGAATTACAAAAAGAAGCCGTTGAAGCATTGGCAACAAACGATGAATACAATGAGGATGATATCGTTAAAGTATTGGAGGATCTCTTCCAAGTCGCATTGCGTGATCGAATTCTAGAGAAGGGACAGCGGCTTGATGGACGGAGCCTGCGGGAAATCCGTTCTCTTTTAGCAGAAGTCGATATAAGCCCGCGGGCCCATGGTTCAGGATTATTTACTCGAGGCGGGACCCAGGTATTAACTCTAGCCACTCTGGGCACTCCTCGTGAACGCCAGGAACTGGATGGATTATCGCCAGTTGAAAAGAAGCGCTACATGCATCACTATAATTTTCCGCCGTTTTCTGTAGGAGAGACACGTTTTCTACGTGGATCTTCTCGACGGGAAATTGGTCATGGTTCGCTTGCTGAGAGAGCGCTGGTCCCGGTTTTACCCCCTATAGATGAATTCCCTTATACGATGCGGCTTGTTTCAGAATGCCTTTCATCTAATGGCTCCACATCAATGGCATCTGTCTGTGGATCTACATTGGCGCTGCTGGATGTCGGCGTACCGATCAAAGCTTCTGTAGCCGGAATCGCTATGGGGTTAGTGAAAGAAGGGGAGAAATACGCTATCTTGACCGATATCTTGGGGACCGAGGACCATCTTGGTGATATGGACTTTAAAGTAGCTGGGACCAGCGAGGGGATCACTGCGCTGCAGATGGATATTAAAATCAAGGGCATTACACCGGAGATTATGCGAGAGGCGCTCGAGCAAGCTCAGGAAGCTCGCCTAAAGGTTCTAGAGGTTATCGGGGATTGTATTTCTGCTCCGCGACCTGAACTTAAACCGCATGCGCCACGAATAACTGTATTGCAGGTTGATCCAGAAAAAATTGGCGCGATCATTGGTCCTGGAGGCAAGACTATTCGTGCTATTCAGGAAGAGACGGGCGTACGAATCGATATTGAAGATGATGGCAAAGTATATATCGCAGCCACTGATGGCCCTGGCGCTAAGGAGGCTCGACGAAGAGTTGAAAGCTTAATCGAAGAGGCAGTCGTTGGGCGGGTCTATACCGGGAAAGTAGTGCGAACAACGGATTTTGGCGCATTTGTTGAGATTCTGCCAAATACCGATGGCATGGTCCACATTTCTCAATTGGATACGGAGCATATAGAGAAAGTCGAGGACGTTGCTAAGGTAGGCGAAGAGATCACAGTCATGGTCACAAATATTGATCAGAATGGCCGGATCCGGCTCTCCCGCAGGGCGGTACTGGAAGGATGGACGCCGGAGGAGGCTCTCGAACATGATCGACGACCAAGCGGGCGTCGATCAAGCTCAGGATCGCGCTCTGGCGGCAAGAGCAGAAGCGGAGGAAAGGGAAGCTATCAGAACCGCAAACGCTAGTAAATAATACTTACATCTTAATGCCCTCGTAACGCTCGAGGGCATTTTTGTTTATATCGATAAACGATGGCATGTGACATTGAAATGCATAAGCACAAATAGCTAATTTTAAATAATACTAACTAGGTCAGGCGCTATCGTTTCGCACCATAATCTGGAAGGGTAGCGCAGACTGCACCGCTTAGAGTGTGACATAGATTTCTACCATTTTTGAAAACGAAAAGAGTATATGCGTTATTAATATGGCAGCAAGATAGTATTATTAGAGCAGATCATATATGCTACAATCGATTCGAATTTTTTACCGGAGGGAATCGAAAAGAAGCGATATTATTATTTGCCATTTTAGGTCCGGCCGGAATGGCCGAGGGCACATAATCGTAGATTGGTCGATCTCTGTCGCTCACTGAGGATGGAGCATTAAGCCTAGCGGCTTCGCGAATGGGGTTTAGGTCTCTCATGAGCGCCTCTACATTTTTGTGAGTGCACAGCGGTATAGTTATTTAAAGACTTGAGGGATTACGGTTTAATCAAATTTGGGTATCCTGGCTCGCATAAGAGCTCTAGTGCTTGTTGTGATTTTCATAATCAGACAAGCTACCAGATAATAATATTATTACGCTATCTAGTCCGGAATAATTTAAGGACGTATAGGATATTGGAGAGAGCATCAATGAGCGAAATGAAGAATGTGTCTCCCTCGCCCCCCTGGGAACCAGGCACTCGTCTTATTGCGACTGTGCTTATGATCTTGCTGGCGGTTTTCTTGCTTTTTAAATTGCAGCAATTGGTTGTAGTCATGGTCTTGTCTTTTCTTCTGACGTATATTCTATTTCCCATAGTGAGACGGACCGAGCAGTTGATAAAGGGGCCTAGGTGGCTGGCCGTCTTGTTGGTTTTCACAGTTATATTGATCCTTATAGTTGCCGCTGGAACTGGAGCCGGCGTAGCAATCTCAGAATCAGTCGTGGATTTGATAGATGATCTAGGAAAATTAGCCGCTAATTCTCCAGAACTTTTTTCTGATTTACTGACTTCAAAGCTATTTATTGGACCATGGGTTTTTGACTTGAACGAGCTGAATTTAGAGCCTGCTATAGAACAGTTATCAAAAAGTGTGCAGGGATTGCTTCTGCAAACTGGAACTATCCTGGCCTCTGTCGCCAGCGGCGCAGCGACGGCTATAGGGCTGGGGGTAATGGTATTTGTTGTAAGCTTTTATTTACTTATGGATATTGATAAAGCAGATAAAACCCTGCTCAATCTAGTGCCTAAGCGCTATAGAGCGGATATTCGGCGTCTGATGGTAGAGACCGGGGAAGTCTGGCAGAGTTTCTTTCGCGGGCAGATTATTCTTGGACTGGTCATCGGCAGTGCAGTGGCATTAATGATGAGCTTAATAGGCCTTAAATTCTCGGTTGCTATAGGTGTAATTGCCGGGCTGCTTGAATTTATACCCATGTTTGGCCCCTTTATATCCACGATAATCGCAGTAATTATCGGTCTGTTTCAAGAAAGCAACTGGCTTGGACTTTCCCCGGGCTTTTACTGCCTAGTTATCATAGGGGCTTTTTTATTGATCCAGCAACTCGAGAATAATATTCTTGTGCCAAGAATCATTGGTGGCAGCTTGAACTTGCATCCGCTAATTGTTCTATTGGCGGTATTTGCCGGTGGAATTATTGGAGGACTATTGGGTGTTCTTATAGCAGCGCCTTTGGTGGCTACCTTGAGGTTGTGGTTAGGCTATGTTTATCGGAAAACGGTTGGGCTTGAAACTTGGCCTGCTCCGGCAATTGGGCCGCTACAGAAACCCAAGCAGTCATTGGCCAAGCGGTTATTAAATCAGATGCATGATCATAAGAGCAATGGCAAGAAATCACAGACACTTGGGGATGAGCCATAGTATAGTGCTCCCCGCTAACATCTACCACACTTTTTCACCGGCTAATGTTTTTTTCAGTACTTTCTACAAACAGCTTGTTAAATATCCCCTTTAGGGAGCGGCCTGAAAAGCTTCTAAATAGTCTAGGATATATCTATACCAACAAAGAAAATGGAGCGAAAAATGTCGAAACAAATTGAGCCGAAGATCACAACTCTGGCCGAAACAGAGAATTACATCGCTTGGCAGGCGGATGAACCCGATGGTGAGACTACCTATCATCTTGAGCTTGGTTTAGTTACGCTTCATTTCTTCCGAGAGGAATGGATTGAATTAATCGAAATATATAAATCTCTCGATTGAGATTCCTAATATGGGGAATTCAAAGCGGCAAGATCGAGGAGTCTAATCCAGGTCTGAACAGTTGTGGTTCGATGCTGGAATGCATCGTTGAGATGCGGCCAATACGATGATAGATCTTGCGCGAAAAATTGCGTCTCTTTGCTGCGGCTTGGCCTGTAGCCTGCAATACGCCGAATGCTTCACGCATGAAGCAGCCTAATCGACGGCTTCTAAGCGAGGGATGCATCATATGCCCTTGGCGGCGGATTTGATGGCCTTTGCCTGGAATATGCTGAAATCGGGAGTGCTTATACTTCTTTGCAGTTTTCCAGCTAATGAACTGAAGTTAGCGATTGTTGATTCGATTGGTTTTCTTCTGCTACTGTGATAGAAGATCAAGGGGGACGAACGAAGCCAATCGTCATTTTAATGTTTGTCTCATTAGGCAGCCAATGCTATCATCTAGTATTCTCATGGAATTATGGTGAAAGCATATGGTGCAAAGGCGAGAGCTTCTGACGTGGAAAGAAGTTGAGCAGCTCATCGATAATCTTATTCCCCAATTTAGAGCTGAGTTTGAGACCATGATCATCATAACCCGCGGCGGAATTGTGCCCGGGGGTCTACTCTGTGAAGCATTGAATATTCAATGCGTTATGAATGCAGCCGTTGATTTTCCGTTTGAGGATGAGCGCAAAGAGGCAAAGCTGCTAGCGTGGCCGCGATTTATTCAATTTCCAAATGATGACCAATTATATGACCACAAGGTCCTTATAGTTGATGATGTATGGGGTTCGGGGAGAACCATAACGGCAGTAAAGAATAGAGCTGTAGCTGCGAAAGGGGAGCCATTTACTTGTGTAATGCATTTTAATCCTTATCGGAGTCTTTTTTCATCTGCTAAACCAGATTATTATGCGGCGATTACAGATGCGCGCATTATTTATCCCTGGGAAATTGATCGCGGGCCTGATAGGGTATTGTTTGATCAGCCAGAATAGATCGGGTAATACTTGGCATAGGGCAGTTATTGGGCAATAATTAATTCTTTCCCAAGTTTGACAACCCTATAGCCCACAAGTATAATTCTGACAAGTTGTGCATAGCATTTATGACCGTTGGTTAATTAGGTGAAGGAGTAGGTCTGGCCAGGTTATCCTTTTGATTTATTCTAGCGTCGTCATCTAATATCAGCCTGGTCGGATGGCTATTGAACTGACTAGGCTTTTCTTATTTCAGGGGGAAGTGCTGAATGGGCAATGATGCGCGAGACAATTTAAGCATTTTTCTCTCCGGGATGGAGCAAGTCGCTACGCCGCAGCGGGGAGATTTGTTGAGTGGAGTGATTCTATCGATTTCAAGCAATGGTCTAGTAATTGACCTTGGATTAAAAAGGGATGGCATCGTCCCGCGCTCGGATCTTGAGCGCATACCATCGTCAGAAGGAAATTTTAAAGCTGGGGATCGAATAGCAGTTATGATAGTCGATCTGGCTGACCAAGATGATAACTTGGTAGTCTCGATCGCCCAAGCTCGCGAAAGCGAAGATTGGCTGAAAGCTCAAAGCCTTTTAGAGAACGGCAGCATTTTTGAAGGTATTCCACAAAGCTATAATCGTGGTGGCTTGATTATCCCTTTTGGGCGCTTGCGCGGTTTTGTTCCTGCCTCTCATATTAGTGAAATGCCGCGCGGGCTGGAAGAAGCTGACCGCATTGTTAAGTTACAATGCTTTGTTGATCGAAAGATGCCGTTAAAGGTCATAGAAGTAGACCCGAAGCGGCGCCGATTAGTATTATCGGAACGTAAAGCGGTCCGTCAATGGCGCCAGGAACAAAAGGCGCATTTACTAAAGACGCTTAAAGTAGATGAAGTCCACGATGGTATTGTCACCAGTCTTTGTGAGTTTGGTGTTTTTGTAGATATTGGCGGGGCTGATGGCTTGATCCATATTTCGGAGTTGGCCTGGCGTCGAGTCGAGGACCCAAGCAAGATTCTGACTGTTGGGCAGGAAATAAAGGTACTGATATATAGGCTCGATGAGAAAGCCAATAGGATCGGCTTGAGCTTTAAGCGTTTACAGCCCAATCCTTGGGAAGCCGCGGCCGATCAGGTTGCTGTAGGCCAATTGATTTCTGGGAGCGTTTCGCATTTAGGAAAAGCGGGTGCCTATGTTTGGTGTGATGAAATTGGATTAGAAGGTTTGATTCGGTTTGATAATATCCCTGAACAATTCCAGGTTGGCTTGCCTATTAAGGCTCTAGTGAAAGTATTTAACATCGAGCGTGAACGCCTTGAACTTGATTTAGTGGAATTGAAAGAGACGGTAGATCATTCGACGGTAGAATAGGTATTTGAAAGTGAAGGGAGGTGAATACAAGTGACAACTGTTATCTTACGACCTAATGAAAGCCAAGAGCAATTACTCAAGCGCTTTCGTAAGAAGGTTGTAAAAAGCGGAATATTAAGCACTGTGCGCCGTAAGCGATGGTTCGTATCGAAGAGCGAATTGCGTCGGATACAGCGGAAGAAAGCAATTCGCCGGCTTAAGCGTCGACAGCGCAAGGTAGATACTCGCCGAGGAAGATAATCTCGGTGAAAATGGTAGAGTGCCCGAGAGGGCATTTGCCGGAGGTGCAGATGGGGAAAAAGGAAGAGAAGATTGAAGTTGAGGGCACGGTTACCGAAGCCTTGCCATCGACTCAATTCCATGTGGAATTGGATAATGGCCATACGGTGTTAGCCTATCTTTCGGGGAAGATGCGGAGATATTATATTCGCATTCTGCGCGGTGATCGCGTGCGGGTGGAGCTTTCGGCGTATGATCTAACCCGTGGTCGGATTATTTATCGCTATAAAAAACGAAGCCCCAGCATAAAGAAAGACTAGTTGGGTGGCAATATTCCCCTCTGGACTTATCACTTGAAATAGCGAATGAATCGTCCCCTGATCAGGGGACGATTCGTGTTTTAAGAATCAGTGCGCGCTAATCCTGCCCGGATCGAGTTTCTACTAAGGTTAAGCCGCGTGTTCGAGCTTCTGCTAGCAGCTCTTTTATGGGAAAAAGCCAGAATACCCCGCAGCTTGCTGTGGGGATGAATGGCAAGCGGGGGTTTGAGGGCTGCTGCCCCATGGAAAAAGCCAGGAAACCCAACAACTTGCTGTAGGGATGAGTGGAAAGTGTGGGTTTGGGAGCTACCGCCCCCATTATGGCTTTTTCCTTAGAAGAAGGGGCTATCTAAAAAGTCGAAAATCGCGATTATCATCCCCATCAATGAGCCAGATTCTGTAATAATCAAGCATAAACTCCCCACTTCGCGACTAATTTACTCAGTGCAATTGGGCCAGCTCTCTAACGACCCGCCTTTTGGAACAACCCCTTATTCACTTATGGCTTTTTCCTTAGAAGAAGGGACTGTCTGAAATGTCGAAAATCGCGATTATCATCCC
>DAOVFE010000046.1 GCA_030673085.1 Anaerolineales bacterium
TGAGCGAAGCCAACGCTCCATAAGATATCCCCGTGCATTGCACGCTGTTGCTTGTTGTGGTGTTCTTGACATTGAAATCTAACTGCCTTTCATATAGGGGTGTTCGGAGCATGTGATTCGGGGGGGTCATTCAGAATCGAAATGCTCTTGGATAAAGATAGGCGTGTCAGTAATAGCGATGGTCAGATCTCCATTAATGACCGGTATGATTGCTTGGCTCCCGAATAATTCACAGCTATAGACTGATTGCCACGGAACCCGAAATGTGAAATCAATTGGTGGTTCATCTTCGCCGCTGAATTGATCGCGTTTTTCCCATACTACATACAGTTTTCCATCATCGTAGCGGGTTACTTCAAAAAGATAGATATCCGGACTGTCCGTTTCAACTTTAACGACTGACTCAGCGCTATCTAGGTAGCCAGCCATGATCTGATAATAATAAAATGTTGGATTTGGTGTGAATATGCCATCTGATTGCTCGGTCATCAATTGCATTTTGCCGAATATGGGATGTCTGAAGTAGCATTCCGAGCCTATGCGGGGTTTACTAGCTTTTAAATTCCACCAATATAGTTTTTCCACGCCTTCGGAAAGAGAGAGTATAGTTCTTTGCAACATCTGTCTGCCTTGGATGCGATTACGTTTTGCTTCTAATTCATCCCCAATATCGCCGTAGCCAAACATCCTAAATTGATCAGGAAACCCCTCTAGATCCGTTGCCAGGATGCAAGGGTCTTTTCTAATTTTAGAAAAAAGAGAGCGGTAAGCGGCTTCATCAACGTAGATAAATTCATTTGGAGAAGGTCCGCCATATTCGGTGACCACGATGGATTTAGAATTAAATTCGGGGTAGGAATCCAGCGCGTTTCGAAACCATCGTATCCTATCAGGAATATCATAAAGATCACCGTAAAGATGAATGTCGAACATATCGAAAGAATTTGGCGAATTGTCCTCCGCGAGATTGTTGAAAACATCAGTAAAAAAGGAAGTCGCGCATTCTTTTGCAATTCCTACTGTACCTCCCATAATGACAATGGCTTCGGGATCGGCGGCTTTTACCGCCTGATAGAATGTTCTTGTTAGCTCGGCGTACTCGTCAGCCGTCCCGGTCCAATGAATAGAGCAGTCTGGCTCCCATTCATTCTCAAAATATTTAATGTTTCCGTTTGCTCTTTGAACAACTTTATAGACAAAGTTATAGTATGGTCCGCCGATTGAAAGATTTTCTGGCACCGTTTTTTCGCGATCCCTTGTTCCCCATGGGCTATGTCTGGCTGTGATTCTTATCAATGCATTCGTATTGTCTCTTAATTGACTGATAAAGCTGTCAATTAATGTGAAATCATAGTTGCCTGGAGTTGGCTCGATCTCTTCCCAATGGACGTTAATGCATGTTTGTCTGACGCCTAGCTCATAGATATAGTCAATATAGTCTTGATTACTGTAATAAGCCCCAAAGGCAACGCCTAAAACTGAGTGATCATTTTTGTTTAGAGGTTTCTCTTCCTTCCGGTTATCAATAAAAGTGGGTTCTGCGACTGGATTCTGGGTTGGAGTCGGTCCATCTTCTTGAATAATATTACATGCTGTAACTAGGAGTACAAGTATGGCTAGGAATGTATTAGACCGTTTCATAATAGGTTTTCTCCCACTAAGGCTTTTCAGCCAATAATCTTTTAATGGACTCAGACATGAAGAGTGAGGAGCTGATGTTGTTTTTTTTAGACCTTGGCATATGTATAGGCATGAATGGGATCACTACTTCAGGTTATAAGAAAGATATTACGCGCGAATAATCGCTATGTAAAAACCTTTTTCAGGTAGGAAAAGCTTGCGGCTATGAAATAGTGCTTCTTATAGCGTCTATCATGAGGGCATGCATGGCTGAAGTTTAGCGATAGCCGCCAGCATGATCGGGAATCAAATAACAATTGGTTGCTCATCGAAGTCGTTACTCAGCAAGTTCAAATCGAAGTTGGATGATTGGATCCGTCTATGAAATTGATGGGATCATCATTTGATGGCGGTTTCATCGAGAGATATCCAGTGGCTCTTTCCTCAGGATGACTCGTCATTCTTAAATTCAGAATTGAAGCAGCAGGACTCTATTGGGCACAAGCATATAATGATTGGATAATGGACCGAATTGTATACGAATGATGGATTAATTATCTTAGGGGCCAGAAAACATCTTATGATTATTTCGAAGACTATGTCTTGGAACGAATAGCTGGCGTGAGAACAATGCCTTTAGATGCTAGTTTCCAGAGTGTTTCAAATGCAGTATCTCGCGTATATGGGTCTGATGAGTTGAGCGCTTGGGATAGTTCGGGCATGAATTCCTCGTCGCCAAACCAAGCGACAGTTTCAAGCGCGGCAAGCTTCTCCTCTGATGTTCCATCGTTAAAGCTGCGGCGAAGCGTCTCTCGGGCGCCGCGGCCAGGGGCCACGCCAAGTCCTTCACGTGCGGCAAACGCAATAAGCCAGGGAAGGTCAGCCAGGCTTTTAGCGAGAGGGGCAAAATCGAGTATTGGTTTCTGCATTTGTTCGAGAACTTCGAGGGCCGCATTGCGCACCAATAAGTGATCGTCGTTGAATTTGGCATTTTCCAATATTTCCAGGGCCCAAGGAGTATGGACTCTTGCCAGGCCAAATATAGCAGCTCTTCTTACCGATGGATTCTGAATGTCTAGTGCATCACGGAGCATCTGGTAACCTTCATCAGTATCACATGCTAAAGCCATTGCAGCCGCGAGTTGAAGCTCGTCATCTCCTTGGAGGAGAATACGACCCAGGCATTCAAATGATGTATCGGTGCCGATAACGGACAGCGCTATAGCGCATGCTTGTCTCACTAAAAGATTATGGTCTTTTTGGACAGTTGTAATAAGATCCGGTACCGAATCTGAATGGTGCAGCCCGCCCAGGCCAAATGCAGCCAGGATGCGGCCATAAGAGGAATCTTGTTTTAGCATACGTTTGAATAGAACAGCTGTACCGGGATTATTTGCATAAACCATTGCCTGGACCGCCCTTAGTCGCAGTCCAAAAGGATGGTTATCATTAACAATCGTACTTCCCAATGTGGAGAGCACAGAGGAACGCCAGGATGCGTTTTTAGAGGACTCATGCAGCCATCGGGCGCAAGAAAGCTCATTAATATGTAGCGGCTCATCTACTTGCTCTAAACGGTGTTGGACAATTGGTGATATATCGCCAAGGGCTGCGAAATATCGAAGCGCTGTTTCTGCGATGGATGTTCCAGGCTCCAGCATCTCTTTTGAGAATGTGGATTTTTCCATGAATTTTGCGGCCAGGAAAGACCCTATTGCTGGCTGACTAAAGGAAAGTCTTTCGCCTGAACGTGGACGGTAACGAAGAATGCCAGCTTTGGCAAGATCACCAAGCATTTCTTTATCAGGCGCTGATTCTTGGCAAGTGATACCTGTAGACTGGGAGAGCCAGGTAAACGCGATCAATTCGGCATCTCGACGTTCATCCGCTGCAAGCATTCGAGCAAGATAGGACTCAATGCTATTAATCACGCCAGGGCCACGTAAATCGCCTGCATAGGCTGACCATGTACGCAGTGTAAGCTCAAGAGAAGTGTATCCTTCAAGCGATTTATCAAGCCAGGCATTGATTAGAGTTGGATCGATGTCGCCTAGCCGACGAGATATACGAGGAGCGATCTTTTGCTGCCAGGCTATTCCCCAGTTGCGGAGGAAGGCCTGGCGATCGGCTTTGGTCCATGGGGCAAGCGGCACAGGAACTAATCCGAATGTTGTTAGGCCATTATGTCCGCTTGGAGAGCCGGCTGCGATAATTTGGATGCCCGGGTAGGTTTTATGAAAGATTTGCAGCCATTCTGTAAGCGGCTGAATCGCGGCGGAAGGGATCTCATCAATGCCATCAAGGAGTAGCAAAACCTGGCCTTGAACAACATGTGCGCGTATATAGCTTTCAAGGCGATGAGCATTAGTGAGAGAAGATGTGCGCTGAATGGCATGCAGAACTGGTATAAAGGGATTCCGTTTAAGATCCTTGCCGGAGTCAAAATCGGCAGCGTGGATCAGCACAGGAAGCGGGACGGCATGTTCTTTATCATCAGTGAACAATTTAATTAGATGAAAAATCAGATAACAGAGAGCGGTTGATTTCCCACTGCCTGGTTCGCCGGTAATAAGGAAGTTGATATCGCGGCCGATAAGCGAGGTGATAGGGATCGCTGGAGCGTTATATATAGCAGCTAATGGATTCCAGCCGGGAATGATGGGAAAAACGGGCAGGGTATTTAGGCGAGGTGATTCTTCTTGAGTCGGGTCAATTTGAGATGGGAGATATATCACTCGAGGCTCAATTAGGATTGTACTTAAATCTAGAAGAGGAGCTGCAACATGCGCCCTTTCGGCGTGCGCGATAAGATCGAGACGGTAGGGATCGGCAGCACTTGCGCTGAGTCGCTGGTTGATTCGGCTCATTTGAATCTGGATAAAGCGGGGAAGGGCTATCAGGGTTGGCTTAAGATTGCGAATCAGCCATGAGGTTGCCAGGCCAGCCAAGATGCCAAAAATAAATTCTGGCCAATCAAAAAGGAATCCAAAAATACTAAAGCGCATTAGACGTCAACCTGCATAGAGAATACGGCCGCATTGGCCGCAGCGCACCAGCTCAGTTCCACTTCGAATTGCCTGTTGTACCGAATCGGCCTGCGCCAAGCCGCAAGCGCTGCAGCTTCCATCTTGAATCAAGCTGATAGCGATATTACCCACTCGTTGGCGCAGATTTTGGTAGAGATTCAGGTCATCAGGATTAATACTGACTAGTGCTGCTTCGCGTTCAGTTTCAAGGCGTTGAAGATCAACTTGAAGTGATTGTTGCTCAGCATTGAGGTTATTGTGTTTAGATGTTACTTGGGTTGTAACCCTATCGAGCTCCTTAGCGCTTGCCTGCTGCTGCAGTTCGGCTTCCTCTGAAGTTACCATAGCGTCAAGCAATCGATCTTCTAGAGTTGAGAGGTAGCGCTTCAATGATGCGGCTTCCTTCTGAAGATCTTGCAGCTCTTTAGGATTGTTTACAACGCCGCCATATAGAGTTCGCTCAGATTTCTCTATTTTATTTCTTTGGGTTTGGACAAGGCGTTCAGCGCTACGTACGTGCTTCTGGGAAGCCTGGTATTTTGCCTTGGCTTCGGCGAAAATTATCTTCGCGCGGGTTAGTATCTCAGTATCAGAAAGGATGGTCTCGATTTCTGATAGACGAGACTGATATTGACTGATCGTGAGATCAAGGTCTTGTAGGCGATAGAGATTAGATGCACGGCTCATGCAGGAATTATAGAGTTGAATAGTATAAAAAGGCAAGATTTGAGGGGGTTCTGTCTTTTCCCATGTTCTTATGAATATGGGCTGGGAGCGAAGCTGCCATAAATATCTATAACGCTCTTTACAGGAAAAATATGTTTTTCAAAACCTTGTAAGATACAGTGGCGGGCAGGTTGAAAATTGCATAGAATTCAACCAGGGGAAAATAAATCATGGGACACGGATTGTGAGGGCATACGTCATAGGCTTGTCTTGGCCGTTGTACTTATCGCGACAAAAAAAGCGATTGCTCAGTCCGTTGAAATTCAGTATTTTTTGGGCGGCATATCTAGCAATACTTCTTGAATAATTTGCGGATTACCAATCACCATATAAAATTGAACTGAAAAATTGAAAAATCGGTAATAGTATTGAATGAACTGAAAAAAGCTCAAATGAGGATAGAGCAGGAATTGGAGGAATATTCTAGATATTTCTTTAGTTAGAAGATGTTTGATATCATAAGCGTTGAAAAAATTAACAGATAAGCAGCTGGAACCTGTAGTCGAGTGATCGCCGGTTCAGAAGAACACGCGGATTAGTAATCATAAAGAGTATATCAACAACATATAAAGTATGATTTTGGCTGTGAAGCTAAGGATGGAATAATGCAATTACTCAAATAGAAGACGAACTGGAAGGAGAATGGAAGAGATCGGGTGAATGCTAGGTTTAATCCGATTTGTATTTTAGTTAGATATCAGGAGAGACTATGCAGAAGGTTCGGGAATTAGCGGAAATTATTATTCAAAATGTGGAAAAGGTCATTGTTGGTAAGACCGAATCGATCCGCTTAACGGTGATAGGGCTGCTCTGCCAAGGCCATATTCTAATTGAAGACGTACCCGGAACGGGTAAGACTGTCATGGCGAAGAGCCTATCGCGATCAATTGGATGCATATTCAATCGCATTCAGTTTACGCCAGATATGCTGCCGAGCGATGTGACCGGCGCTTCAATTTATAACCAGAAGACACGAGAATTTGAATATCGGCCTGGACCGATAATGGCAAACATCGTGCTTATCGATGAGATTAATCGCGCCACGCCAAAGACCCAAGCGGCATTATTGGAGGCAATGGAGGAACACCAAGTCACTGTTGATGGTATAACACACTCGACTCCGGCACCTTTCCTTGTTCTAGCAACCCAGAATCCGATTGAATATCAGGGTACATTTCCGTTGCCGGAAGCGCAGCTAGACCGGTTCTTATTACGAATAAGCATAGGTTATCCTTCGCCGGATAGTGAAATTGATATGATGAAACGCCAGCAGTTTATTCACCCGCTTGAGCAACTCGAGCAGGTGATTGGACTTGAGGATCTACTGGCAGCTCAGAGTGCCATCCGGAAGATTCGGATTTCAGACGATATTTGCCGCTATGTTGTCGAGATAATTAACGCTACCAGAAGGCATGGCGAGATTTATCTAGGGGCGAGCCCGCGTGGCAGCTTAGGCTTATTTAGGACGTCCCAGGCGCGAGCAATGATCTTAGGTCGTGATTATGTACTTCCGGATGATATCAAGGCCATGGCCGTATCAGTATTGGCTCATCGTCTAATCGTGGGCTCTGCAGCGCGTATTGGACAAGTCGATGCTTGTGAAGTTGTGGAAGAAATCTTGAATGAGGTTCCCGTCCCTGGAGGCGAGGTGCATTAATGACTTCACGTGCCAGAGTCGTGATTGCGCTGTTTCTTCTCTGTTTAGCAGGAGGGCTGATTACAGGACGCGGCCTATTCTATAATCTTTCCTATGTGTGGGGCGGTTTGCTGGCGCTTACCTTTCTCAGTTCACGGGTAATGTTAAGAGGGATCACACTCAGGCGTCAAGCGCGCTCCAGTCGGGCTCAGGTAGGTCGTCCCTTTAAAGAGAACTTCTGGTTACGCAATCAAAGCCGCATTCCTAAATTCTGGATAGCAGTCAGAGACCAATCCGACCTTCCTGGACACAGAGCATCATCGGTAATAACCCACTTGGGTTCGAGAGCCGAGCGCAGTTGGCTGGTACGAACATTATGTACCAGACGTGGCCGATTTCGCATTGGACCTTCCGAATTAAGCTCAGTGGACCCATTCGGGCTTTTTCCTGTGCGGCGAATCATTCCTCATACGCAAAGTCTGGTTGTGCTTCCTATGACATTACCGTTGAACAATTTCCCTATACCAAGCGGCCGGTTGCCTGGGGGTGAGGCTTTGCGTCAGACAACGCATCAAATAACGCCAAATGCTGCCGGTGTGCGAGATTATTTGCCCGGCGACAGCTTTAATCGTATCCATTGGCTATCTACTGCCCGACGGATGAAGCTGATTTCTAAAGAATTTGAGATTGAGCCCTTTGCCGATGTATGGATTGTGCTCGATATCCATCGTGATATTACGCATTCAGATTCGAACTTGCAGTCGAAGGATTTTTTAGGCAGGCTAATTAAGGGAAGAATTGATCTGCCGCTATCTACTGTGGAATATGGAGTTGCATCCGCTGCCTCCATTGGTTTATATATCCTGGAACGCGATCGAGCGGCTGGATTGTTGGCCCATGGTCAATCGCGGCATGTAGTTCAGCCTGATCGGGGTGAAGCCCAGCTTTATCGAATTCTCGAATCGCTGGCGGTTTATGAAGCTAATAGCGGGCTTGATCTATGGGATGTAATGCAAATTGAAGGATCGCGTATGCCGCGCGGGTCAACTGTCGTCATAATCACCGCCGATACAAGTAAAGCTGTAACAACTTCAGTTCGACACCTCAAGCGCCGAGGCCTTTATCCCGTTGTGGTCTTGTTGGATGAGGAGAGTTTTGGCGGATCAGTCAGCAGTGAAACGCTTCAGCAATCGCTTGAGCGAAATGGAATTGTTACCCGGTTGGTGCGTTGTGGCGATCCCCTGGCGCAGTCTCTTTCCGGCGCTTTGCCTTCAAAACCATTTATCCATGCAGCATAAATCTGAAAGAGAAAGCCTCTTGTGGAGAGATGCATATTATAATGTCTACTCCATAAGAGCTGGAATCGAAAGCCCGAGCTTTGAATCAGATTGAATAATGAGGATATGGCATGCAAGATATAGTCCTTATGATTGCGGTTTTTATTTCTGGAATGGCTTCGTTGGGTATTGAGATGAGTGCATCGCGCCTATTGGGAAATGTTTTCGGAACCAGCAATATTGTATGGGCCAACATCATCGGGCTGATTCTCGTATACCTTACGGCTGGGTACTTCATCGGTGGAAGATGGGCCGATCGCTCACCCCATTCGCGAACATTCTATCGTTTGCTGGCGTGGGCGGCATTCACTGCGGGTCTGGTACCGATGATAGCCAGACCTGTTTTGCGCGAGGCAGCAGGCGCAGTTGAAAAATTGGATGTTGCCGTTATGGCCGGCTCTTTCCTTTCTGTTTTGGTCCTTTTCTGCGTTCCGATCACATTAATGGGTTGTGTATCGCCCTTCGCGATCCGGCTGTCGATAGAGGATGCCGGCAAGGCAGGAAGTGTTTCAGGTCGGATCTATGCTATCTCAACAATGGGCTCTATTCTGGGGACATTTCTGCCGGTTTTATGGCTGATTCCAAATATTGGGACTGCGCGAACGTTCCTAGCTTTCAGCATGATTTTGATGATAATCGCCTTTGTGGGAATTGGTTTATCTGATCGCAGGGCGTTGTTGCACTTACTGTGGATGCCAGTGGTGCTGGCCATATTTGCCTGGTTTTCATTGTCGGGGCCGATTAAGACTAGCGAGGGCCAAATCCATGAAAGTGAATCGGCCTATAACTACATTCAAGTAATCGAACGAAATGGAACCCGCTATTTAATGCTGAATGAGGGGCAAGGAATTCATTCTGTTTACAATCCAGATCAATATGCAACTCACGGCACTTGGGATTACTTTCTGATAGCTCCATTTTTCAATCCAGCGCCTGTTGATATGTCTGAA
>DAOVFE010000390.1 GCA_030673085.1 Anaerolineales bacterium
AGCCAACTACATCGCCCAGATCGAGCAGTCCTTGATTAAAGAGGATCATGGCATGCAGGAAAGCCCCGGCGACCGCCAATACGAAAAGGAGTAGTGGAATAAAACGCGCCTCGATATCACCCTGATGCACAAAAGCATCCCGGTAGGCCTTGGCGTTGGAGGAGAAAAGACGCGCTTCATCCTTTTCTTGGGCCTGTCCCTTGACGATTTCAATGCCGTCAATGGATTCTGCCAGACGGGCATTTAGCTTGCCAAAAGCGCTCCGGACCGATTTTGTGATCGGCTGAAGAGTGGTTAGATACTGCCGGATGGCAAGGGCATAAGCAACAATGAAGATCAGGGGAACGAGGATTAAGCTGGGATGATAGCGAGGCGCCATAAGCAGCGGCAGAATCAGAAAATTAGCCGAACCGATAACTAAGTTGATGCCTGGGTTAAACATGAAATTAATCTCGCGCACATCATTTGTGGCTCGGGCCATGGTGTCGCCGACCGGCTGCAGGTTGTGAAAAGTCATGCTCTTTCCCAGCAAACTGCTGTAGAGTTCATCTCGGATATCCCGCTCAAGGCGCTGTGCCATAAACTCGGCGCTAAAGTTGCGGCCTAGCTGGAGCAGTCCGCGCACTAGCTGGCTGCCGCCAATAAGGAGTGCTACCTGAATTAGCGCCTGCCGGTTTTCCGGATTATCAAAAATAACATCAAAAGCCTTGCCGATATAGATCGGAACCACAGAAGCGAGGGCGGCGTTTCCAAAAGCGCCCACTATTAATGCCAAAACAAGCCACCAATAGGGCTTGACATGGGATATGATCCAGCGGGTAGCTGATCGCCGGTCGGTTTTCTGTGGGTTGGGAACAATGAATTCGGCCATAGTCTTGTTTGGTCTAACGATTGCAATAAATCTGTGCGAAGATCTATTTGTGCATGGTTCCAAAGGGTGTTGAAAAACATATTTGCCCATAAAAGAGTATAGTGTATAAGGGGTGGAAGCTCCGCTTCCACCCCACAGATACTAATATTTCGGCAAGTGAAGAACCCCGCAGCAAGCTGCGGGGTTCTTCCAAGGAAAAAGCCATAATGGGGGCGATAGCTCCCAAACCTGCACTTTCTACTCATCCCCACAGCAAGTTGTTGGGTTTCCTGGCTTTTTCCCATGATTCCTCTCTTTTTCAACACTCTCTTCCTTATAATGTTGGCAACTTTTACAAAAGACGGCAAAATATAAGGACAGGATATCACATTGGGGCTGGATGGTCAGAAAGCTTTGTCAATGAGATAGGCTTTAACGATTATGGATTAATGTTACAGAATTGATTCAAGCTGTGGTAGGCGGCGCGTGAAAATACAGCGGTTGATTGCAATAGCGGGCGCGCGACGGCAGGATTGTCATGGCAGCGAGGTATGCATATGTGGAGCATAGTCGCCTGATATGCGGAATTATTGCTATGGATTTTCATTATGTGCTGCGGCTTCAAAATGGAGAATCTGAAAGTTGTCACAAAAATGGGTAAAACTGCGTTACAGGATTGCAAATGAAAAAGGAAAGCGCGAAAGATTTAGCGTCTGAAGATGTCGTAAAACGGGCGGCGGCGGGAGATAGCGAGGCCTTTACCGATCTATTCAACCTCCTGTATCAACCCGTGCTTAACTATATCTATCGAATGGTTGGCGAGCGCCAGACGGCGGAAGATATAACTCAGGATGCTTTTATCCGTGCACATCGCAGAATCGGGCAGCTTGGACCGCCTTGGGATTTCAAATCCTGGGTCTATCGGATTGCTAGCAATCTGGCGGTCGATTATCTGCGGCGGGAGCGACGCTACGTGAATGTTGAGGATATCGAGATGAGGGGCGATCGAAAAGCAACTCTCCGCCCGCCGGAGCGCCGAGCCCAGCTTGAGGAAAAACGTCGTGCAGTCTGGAAAACACTTGACAGCATGCCTACATCCTACCGTCAGGCGCTGGTCCTTCGGGAGTTCAATCAGCTTTCCTATAAAGAATTGGCGAATGCTTTAGAATGTTCATACGATTCGGTCCGACAAACAGTGCATCGGGCGCGGGGATGCTTTCGTGAACGGCATGGCCTGCGCATGATGATTGCCGACGGTGCGCAGCGCTGCCAAGTGCTGGGGGATATGCTTTCTGCCTATTGTGATGGAGAACTAACTCCAGAGCAGCGCCGAGCTGTGAAGGCGCA
>DAOVFE010000136.1 GCA_030673085.1 Anaerolineales bacterium
GAATCGATATAGCTTAAATGGTTGATGGCAAAGAGGTAGGGGCCGCTGGGAGGCAAGTTTTCGCGCCCTTCTACTCGAAGGTTTGTTAGCAGAGCAAAAAGGACTTTAAGGATCGAGCTTAGAAAGCTATAGAACATTCAGGGAAACCTCTATTAGAAGTGAGTGTTAATAATTGTAGGCGTTTTATGCCAGTGATACAATCGAATCATCATAAATAAGCGAAAGGGCAGACATGGTTAAAGTCGAACGGATGGATCTAAATAATAAGGCCGATAAGCGAGAGTTCATTCAACTTGTATTCCAGCTCTATAAGGATAACCCCCTATGGGTTCCGCCGATACGGACCGATGCAAAAGCACAGCTCAATCCCGAGAAGCATCCATTCTATGAGCATTCCGAGGCCGCGTTCTTTCTAGCTCGGCGGAATGGCGAAGTGGTGGGTCGAATCGCGTCCATAGAAAATAAACCTTATAACCAATATCATAACAAGAAGAATGCTCAGTTCTATTTCTTTGAATGCATCGAAGATTTCGAGGTTGCCGAGGTGCTCTTCGAGAAGGCGTTCGAATGGTCGAGAGGGCGCGGCCTGACTAAAATCGTCGGCCCGAAGGGTCTCAGCGCCTTTGATGGCTATGGCATACTCATCGAGGGCTACGAGCACCGGCCGGCGATGACAATGATGAATTACAACCCGCCTTACTACCGCGAATTTGTAGAACGGCTTGGATTCAGCAAGGAAGTTGATTTTGTCTCCTGTTATCTCAGCCCGGATAAATATGTGCTTCCAGAGCGAATCCACCGTATAGCTGAGCGGGCGAAGAAACACAGCCATCTTGAGGTGCTGCGCTTTAAAAGCAAAAAGGAGCTACTTTCCTGGGCGCCGAAGATCGGCCAGACTTATAACAAGTCATTTGTTAACAACTGGGAATATTATCCTCTGACGGATAAGGAACTCGACTTTGCGGTCGGCGATGCGCTGAGTGTAGCGGATCCGCGCCTGATAAAGATTATTTTACATGAAGGCGAAGTAGTCGGCTTCTTGCTGGCTTTCCCGGATGTTTCAGCAGCGATACAGCGCTGTAAAGGGCGGCTGTTCCCATTTGGAATAATCGATCTTTTAGCCGAGTTCAAACGCACAGATTGGGTGGCAGTCAACGGCGCCGGCATTCTACCTGAATTTCAGGGTCGCGGAGGAAACGCCCTACTCTATTCAGAACTACATAAAACAATCAATGAATTCGGATTTACGCACTGCGATATGACCCAGGTGGCAGAATCGGCGGTGCAGATGAGCCATGATCTGGTAAACCTGGGTGGCGTTCCTTATAAGCGACATCGAGTTTATACTCACGATCTATAACAGCAACGTCTTTGCATTGGCTGTAGTCGAAGCCACCGTCTTTTTGATTTACACCAGCTTCTATAGCTTTCTTATATATCGATCCATGCTCATCCAGGTTCCTC
Source organism: Anaerolineales bacterium (assembly GCA_030673085.1). GTDB lineage: Bacteria > Chloroflexota > Anaerolineae > Anaerolineales > E44-bin32 > JAFGNH01. Next base: position 1,465 of record DAOVFE010000136.1, read on the forward strand.
ATTAGAAGAACCTGGATGGTTGCTTATTCTCCTATGTGGCAAGAATATGTAACTGTTATCATAGATATGTTGCATGCAAGGTATCTATATATGTGTCCTAATGGCCTGCAAATGGGGGAAGCAGCGACGGCTGCCACGCCAGAGTTATCCATGTATGGGATGAAAAGATTATATAGATAACAAGCGTGCATCAGCTTTAAGTGTCCATCGTGCTGCGTATATGTGTTCGCCATCTTCTCGGTTTATACGCAGCAGGGATAGAGCTAATATGAAGGGATAAACTTCTAAAAAGATGCTCCAATCCTCACCCCATTTATACCGTATCCTTTCTCGTATTTACGCTTTAGTTTTATTGTATTCATGACATATAATGTCATGAATCTTATTTAAGATACTATGGAACGCCGTGAATTAAACGGCTGAGGAAGAGAGAAATGTCAAATACTGCCACTCGACTTATCACACTGATCATGCTTCTGCAACGCAAGCCCAATCAGAAGGCGAGCGAATTGGCAAAGGAGCTAAACGTCTCGGTACGCACAATTCACCGCTACATCACAATGCTGGACGAGATGGGCATCCCGGTCTACTCAGAGCGCGGACCGCATGGCGGGTTTAGATTAATACGCGGCTACCGAATGCCTCCATTAATCTTTACACCTGAGGAAGCAGTCGCCGTATGTCTTGGTACCAGCATAGTAAGCGAGATATGGGGCCGAATCTACCGTGATGCCGCTCAGGGGGCGCTGGCAAAGATCGATAACGTGCTTCCGGATGAGCAGCGGGATGAGGTGGCCTGGGCGCGTCGCTCACTGCTGGCGACGGGCATGCATCGGGCTGACTTTATGCAACTGGCGCCCCTGCTGGAAGAATTGCGGAGAGCGACTCGTGAGCGGCGACGAGTCAGGATGGTCTATCGGGGGCGAAGACATCCGGAACCCACACAGCGAGACCTCGATCCTTATGCTATGGTCCTCCGTTGGGGTTGGTGGTATGTCATAGGGTACTGTCACATGCGTCGGGCAATGCGCACGTTTCGCGTGGATCGAATCATTGAAATGGAAGTAATAAACCAGACGTTTAATGTGACGGACGGGTTTGATATCCGCGAATACCTGGCGGAAGAGAATGCGGCGGAGCCGCATGTACGTGCTCAAATGCGCTTCACGCCGGATGCGGCGCTGGTCGCGAAGGATGCCCAGACGTTCTGGGAAACGATGGAAGAGCAGCCTGACGGATCAGTGGTGGTTACGTTCAGCAGTCCCAGCATCGAATGGGCGACATGGCAAGCGCTATATTATGGATCGCGAGTGACGGTATTGGCGCCGCCGGATCTGCGCCGTTTAGTGGCCGAACAGGCTCGAGCTATTGTGAAGCAATATGCATCCGCCGGATAGCCTATTCAAGAAATGGATGGCAGAAATGTCGATACTGAAATGGTTCCCCCGCTCTTGGTTTCAAATAAAAACAAAAGAGAAAGTTATATATATCGATCCTGCTTACTTAAAAACATGCTTCGCCAATTATCCCAAAAAGATTGAATTCACTAGTTGGCCAGATCCAATTGATGGACTGCCTGAAGAATTAGAAAAGGCTGATGTAATCCTATTAACACATCATCATAAAGATCATTGCAAGAGTGTCACTGTAAATAGACTTAAGCATGCTGATACTATAGTTATCGCTCCTAAACGCTGCATAAAAGAATTAGGCAAGGGGATAAGAGTGGTTAAGCCGGGGGATGGGATAACGGTTGGAGATTTAAGAATAAAAGCGGTACAAGCCTACAATAGCGAACAAGGAAATTCCACTCGAAAATTTCATCATAAAGGAGATGGCGTCGGCTATGTGATAACGCTGGATGGAAAAACGATTTATCACGCCGGAGATACGGATTTCATTCCAGAGATGAGAAGATTAGGAGCTATAGATGTGGCTTTACTTCCCATTGGGGGAACCTTTACGATGGACATCCCAGAGGCTATTGAAGCTGCAATAGTAATTAAACCAAAGATTGTTATCCCCATGCATAGACTAAAAGCTAACCCTCAAGAGTTCAAGGATAGATTGGAAGAAAAGTCAAACATCAAGGTCGCTCCTTTGCAAATAGGTGAGACTTATCATTTAGTATGAAAGCCACTACTAGGGTTCGAATAAGGAGATTATTTCCAATGGAATATTATGAGAACTACCCTCGCTCGATCGTCGCTATAAATTTGTTGCCTGCTCTTATAGGGCTTGCCGTCAGTCTGATAGTGTTAGCTCAACTAGGAAGCTGGGCCTGGATGGGGTATTTAGTTCTCTATCTCTTAGAGACAGGCTCTGTGCTGGCCTTTGCCTGCACCCGGTGCTGCTATTATGGCGTGAATTGCGGCATGGGTTATGGCAGAATAGCAGCCATTTTATTCAAAAAGGGCGCAGAGGAGGGATTTCACAAGGCTACTTCTCACAAGATGGCGGGAATACTCATGCTTGTCATTTTTCCGCTGCCTATTCTGGGCGGTATTGCGTTGCTAATACTGGGGTTTTCACTCTACCGGCTGCTCTTGTTACTGGCTCTGATCGGCCTGACCGTCGCCGGCATTGTGAACCGCCCCAGGCTAGTATGCGGACATTGTAAACAGGGAGAGAGCGGCCGTTGTATGATGGCCCCACAGAAAAAGGAGTGACAAATGACCGAGCAAGAACTGTACGAGAAAGGGTGGGAGAGTTTCCCTTGGTGGTGGATACTGCTAGAAAACCTGCTGTACTTCATTCCCTGGACTATTGCGTTTGTGGTGATGTATCCATTGCGGGTGGGCGGTGTACCTGTAGTCTCGATGGGCTACGTCGTCTTTATACTTTTCACGGCAGGATGGTTGCTGAGAGTGCATAATTGCTCTACCTGTTATTACTATAATAAATGGTGTCATTATGGTTGGGGCAAGTACACTGCACTGATCTGCAAGAAGGACGCGGGAGACCAGGAGATGGGAATGAAACTGGCGGTAGTTTATATGATCCTGCCGCTGATTCCTATCATTGGGGCTGTTGGCGTGATTCTGCTTAATGGTTTCTCCTGGGTGCTGTTGGGTTGGATGCTTGTCTTCATTATGTTGAATTGTGTGCAGTTCGCGATAATGCGCCCTAAAGGATGCGCCCATTGCAAGAGACGCTACCAATGCCCCGGCAGCGCAGCGAAGTGAGTGAGAGTTGATCGTCAAAGAGATAGAGTGCAAGTCAATCCTCATTAAATGCGGCATTAAGGCAGTGGATGATGCTATCAACCCATTCTAAACAAATCTGCACTTGTCCTCCGCGACTTCGATCTCATCAAGCGTCTCGAAAAAGCAGAAGTGGCCTTCGCCCTCAATATGCTGGACGACGAGGTCAGGAAATGTTTTGAGCCTCACTCCTCTTGCCGATTGGTTGCACTTGGATGGATGAACGGGAAAAGGTTAAATATGAATATAGAAGAGATAAAACTGGTTGGTTGCTGTGCGATATATTGTGGTTTGTGTGTGCACGAAGTTCCAGTCAACAGCAAAGAGTAGATGTATTGGATGTAGGTTGGGCGAACAGCGCTCCTGGTGCAGCATTTGGAGGTGCTGTGTCAAGAAGCACGGATTTGAGACTTGCGCGGAATGTGATGAATATCCATGCGAAAGATACCAAAGAAGGTGGTCAAAAGGTTTTGAGGGTTGGAGAATTCAAAGGCAGAATCTAGAGAGAATTAAGCAAGGGGGAATTGATAATTGGCTAAAAGAGCAGAGAGAAAGACAAGCTCTAGCGGAAGAACTACTTCAGAATTACAACGAAGGGCGGTCTATGAGATTTTACTGCGATGCATGCAAAAGAATGCCAATTGATCTTGTTTATAAAGCCATTGAGGAAGCAAAGAAGCGGATGATAAGCAGTGAAGCAGAGAATTTTGATATAAAATCTAAGGCAAAGATAATGAAGGGGATTATTAAAGATTTGGCTTTATCATCGGACATTGATTTGAGCTTAATGTGATGCAACGATAGACGCAAAATCAGGCAAGTGGAGGAACCTTATGACAACTAGTCTGATCCCATGGATGCTGGAATCGGATGAGCCCTGGACCCGTTACCGTACGCTGGTGGATCTACTCGACCGGCCCGACGACGACCCCGAAGTACAAGCCGCACGGGCCGAAATGCTGGCTCATCCCCAGGTGCAAGCACTTATAGCCGGGGCCGCAGCATGGCCCGGGCATCTCTTGAAACGGCACAACGACGCCAGCCATACTATTTATAAGTTTAGCGCCCTGGCCG
>DAOVFE010000428.1 GCA_030673085.1 Anaerolineales bacterium
ACCTATCAACAAGATGATGAGAACAACCAGCCAGCCAAAGATTGGCACTATCAATGCCGGTATAACCACCACTGTGCCTATAAGAAGCTGGCGTAGAAGTGTAGATTGGCGTTTGGAACAAATCAGACCAATACGCTCACCGATGCAAGCAGCAGCGATCAACATGCCGACCACGATAAACAAAGGCAAAACTATCACTCCGATGAACCCCCCAATTATGTTCAGCGCTTCAATATTGGGGCTGACCAGGACGAAAGCGAGTGCAACAAAAAATGCCGCATTTACAAGACCTACTAGAAACGAGCGTCGGGGGCGTTTCTTGAGAATCGTTTGAGCGCGGATGATGTAATCCGGCACCAATGCAGCCGTCAGAACCATCAAAGCAGGCAAACCAAGTACAATGCATAAAATCAGAAATCCAAGATTTTGTTTAATAGCCATTACACACCTCCATGAGTTCTATTAGAAATCGATATGCCGTTGCGGCATTCGCGACGTAGCAGCAGAAAATTAGCCAGTAACCATGTCGCCGCTGCAAGAGTCAGTAGCACCGCTAGCTGTGTTATCGGCAGTGCCAATTCAGGTAGCGACAATTCAGGTAGTGCCAATTCGGGAAGCGATGAGATTCGTCCAAGCCATTCACCAAGCAAGGCAATAATGACCGCGATCCAGTCTTCGATGATTTGCCAGGGTTCGCTCACGATGGTAATTGCAGTTATCCAAGCTTCCGGCACCTGCAAGCTGAACATCCAGCCGGTTAGACCCTGCCAGCGAGCGTCCAATGAGGACCAGCTAAGTGTCAATAGCGCTGTGGTTACAGCAACTTGCATCGCTGAGACAAGCCATGTTCGCCATTGGCGTTGCCGTGTAGATGCGATCCGGCTCAGTACAGTTGTTACGATATCTGGAGAAGATACATCCTCCAAGCCTTCCAAGGTCTCAAAGAGCCTATTGAGAGAGGCGGCTTCTTCCCGGCATTGCTCACATGTAGCTAGATGAGCTTCAACTCGGGATCGATCCTCGGCGTTTAACTCTCCATCAAGATAGCTATTGATCGCTTCCCGGCTCAGGTGCGCTGTTTTCCACATCTGCTTACTCCTCACTAATTTCTTCCAACATATCCTGCAACTTACGTCGTGCGCGAAAGAGCCATGATTTAACATCCGAGAGCGGCGCACCGAGTTGCTCGCTCATTTCACGATAGGATAGCCCTTGAAAGTGACGAAGCTCAATTGCGGCCCTGTAGTTAGGTGGCAGCGCAGCTACGGCCGCCCGAATCATCGTCGATCTTTCGGCGGCGATCGCCCGTTCATCAGGAGCAGGGCTCGGATCGGCAATAACAGTCACTTTATCGATATCAACCTCTGGATGACGCCGCTTAATCAAATTCAGAGCCGTGTTAGTGGCGATGCGGAAGACCCAAGGGCCAAAAGGCCGATCTGTATCAAATCGCTTTATTGCTTGAAAGGCTCTTACGAATGCCTCTTGCGCAACGTCCTCCGCCTCCTCCCGGTTATATGTCAAACGATAGGCGATATTGAAGACGGCCCGTTGATGGTTCTTCACCAACTCGCCAAATGCTTCTGTATCACCGCGCTGGGCCAGTTTTACTAGCTTCGACTGTTTCGCCTTGTCTAGGCGCACCATTGTGTCACTCTACCCTTAATACAACTCATAGTAGTGAAATGTTGCAGGCTGCAGATATGTATTATTTATACACCACATCCGGCTGCTGCTTCCTATCTATTTGTGCATAGCGGCTAATATCAATTGGAGTGAGCGACGCTCGGAATGACACTGTTTCTAGTATGTCATTCTGAGGAGCAAAAGGAGTGAAGCTACTGGCGCGACGAAGAATCCCTGGATTCA
>DAOVFE010000348.1 GCA_030673085.1 Anaerolineales bacterium
CGGGCTCCCGGAGGGATTTTAACTTCGATTCTATGTCCGTCACGGTTGAAAGTACGGGTAGTGCCGGTATAGGCTTCCTTCAACGAGACTGTGACAGGCTGCTCAATATCACGTCCTCGACGCCGAATCCCGGATCTGAAGTCAGTGCGCGATCGGGTTGCGCCGCCGAAAACGGCGTTGAAAAAATCAGAGAAGCTGCCCCCGAAAACATCTCCTATATCTCCCAGATTGTCCACTCGTACACGTGTTCCTCCGGGAGCCGCTCCCGTCCATTGCGACCAATCGAAGCCCTGGGCGGGACCCCCTCGGCTCTGACGGGTGCGGTAGGAATCGGAAAGCCGGTCGTATTTTGCCCGTTTCTGCGGATCACCTAGTACCTCATAGGCTTCATTAATGCCCTTGAATTTTTCTTCAGCTTGCTTATTGTCCGGGTTTTTATCCGGATGATATTTCTTTGCCAATTTTCGGTAGGCGCGTCTGATTGTATTCTCGTCTGCATTGCGATCAACCCCCATGATCTTATAGTAATCTATATATTCCATGTACCTACTCTTCTTCTTGATTGTACGGTTCTATGATAAGGCAAGTCAAGAACAAGGGATAAATTTTAATATAATTATAACGTCTAAAGAAATGAGGGTAACATCATCCATAAGTATAATAACAAATATTGCCGATACTGCCCGGGCGACTCCCATCCATTCGGCTTCCATGCTATGATAACGACATGATGCATTCAAATCGGCAGGGGCGTATTTTAGTAGTCGATGAGAGCCCAGAAGTCCGGAATATGCTGGCTCGGCAAATTTTGGGTCCATTGGGTTATCAAGTCGCGATAGCCGCCACTGGCACCGAGGCGATTGAGAAGGCGCTGAAATTTTCCCCTGATTTAATCATCGCCAGCTTAATGCTTTCGGGCTTGAGTGGGAAAGATCTTCTAGTAGCCCTTCGCTCGCAAGGTATGGAGATGCCGATACTGGTGACAGCCGAGGAAGGCAGGGAGGCAGACGCCATCCAGGCATTCCGCCTGGGGGCTTGTGACTACTTAGTTAAGCCGTTACGTGAAACCGAAGTGATTTCTGCGTTGGAGCGGGCCCTGAATCAAGTTCAGTTGCGGCAGGAGAGAGAACAGCTTTCACAGCAGCTAGCCAATAAGAATCAACAGCTTCAACGCCGAGTACGGGAGTTATCAACTCTCTATGGGATAGGTAAAGTGGTAACTTCGATCACGAACCAGGGAAGGCTATTCGCCAAGCTGATGGAAGGCTGTCTATATGTGACAGAAGCCAATATGGGATGGATGGCGCTTCAGGATGAGATGACAGAGCAATTGATTCTACGGGCGCAGAAAAACTTGCCAGCTAATTTTATGGCTCAAATGCATAAGCCCTGGAATGATGGAGTTAGTTCATTAATAATGCTCTCAGGAGAGGCGCTTATATTAAATAGTGCGGGCCTAAGTCAATCGAGGCTGTCATCAATCTGCAATGCTGTGTTGATTGTTCCCATTAAAGTACGCAAACAAGCAATCGGCGTTATTGGTGTAGCGCGAAAGAAAGCCCGCCCATTTATTGACCGTGATGAAGCGCTGCTCGAAGCTGTGGCGGATTACGCTTCGATTTCTCTGATTAATACGCGCCTTTTCCAGCAATTAGAAGCCAAGGCTGATCGCCTCCAAGAGCAAATTGATCAGTCTGAAAAGGGTAATAATCCCAGGGATAAGAGTTTGGCCACGCCGAGTCAAAATTTAGACTCAATTTATTCCAATCTCAAGAGGGTACTTCAAGAGTGCGAGGACCCGAAAATAAAAATGGCGCTCAACGAGATTGCTAAAGAAGTGGCGGCCTTTGGCAAACGGCATGGAAGATCCTAATGGGCAACAAAAAAGAAGTATAACCATCTCCCACTTCCTTTTCTTCTAAGCGGATCTGCTGTCGAGTTGCAGATGGGTCTATTGCCGCAAGCAAGATACTGAGGGTGTTAAAAGAGAGATCATTTGCCTAAGCAGGGCCGGTAGGCATAGCTTGCGAAGCCGGTAGACATAGTAAGCTACAGCGTGCGGCGCATGTTGGGAGTGTTCTGGCTTTTTTCACTGTTTTAATAGATATGGGTTTGGAGTGATGCTACCATCCATATATGCCATACTCTTTTACAGGAAAATGTGCTTTAACATCCTCACTCTGATGGGATTGGATGCTAGTCAGATATTATGAATGAAGCATTGATTCTGGTCGTCGATGATAATCGCGAAATTCGCGAATTCCTAAGAGATGCTGTTCTATTGCCAGCCGGATACCAAGTACGGGTGGTAAGGGACGGCCTGTCGGCTCTGACCCTGGCCCGAGAAGTTCTCCCGGCACTGGTAATAACCGACCAGCAGATGCCATCTCTCGACGGCATTGAGTTGACTAGAAGGCTGAAGCATGACTTTCCTTCTATTCCTGTAATCCTGATTACCGGTGAAAGCACAGAACAGCTAGCGGTTGAAGCTCTTCGAGCTGGAGTGTCCGATTATTTCATTAAACCCTTCAGTCCCGACGAACTTCTGGATTCT
>DAOVFE010000037.1 GCA_030673085.1 Anaerolineales bacterium
TATTGTCGAAGTTGAAGCGCTAGTCAGCCGTGATGGCTCAATTTTGGCGCTAGAGATCAAGCTGGCAGATGATGGCCAGGACGACGAAGGTGATGGCCAGGACGACGAAGGTGATGACCAGGACGACGATGGTGACGATATGGGCGACGATGGTGACGACCTGGATGACGAAGATGATGACTAGGATGACGACTAGGATGACGATGAAATAAGAGATGATTCCGACGGCGATGAGGATTATGACAGCGAAGAATACGCAATAGAGCAAACAATGGTTTTAGAGACAGCGTAAACTGTGACAATTAAATAAAGAGGACGATTAAATCGACAAAGAAATGGCAACATCCTCATTGGCGCATCTCGTCATTCCGGCGGATGGCCCTGAGCTTCCTCTTCCAAAGTGAATCTGCCGCTCATCCGCCAATCGAGAAATCCTGCTCGAGGCTTGCGGTTTGTAAGAATTAGGCAAGTTCTTGGAGTTAATTGTTAGGCCGGGGGTTGCCTTTATGGGAAAAAGCCAGAATACCCCGCAGCTTGCTGTGGGGATGAATGGCAAGCGGGGGTTTGGGGGCTGCCGCCTCCATATTGGCTTTTTCCTTAGAAGATGCCCCGCAGCTTGCTGCGGGGTTCTTCACTTTTAGGCGATCGAATGATTTTTTTAGTCTCCGAAGTATTTGCATCGTGACTACCCGTCTGCTTAAAAAGAACTTATCCGAATCGTGCCCAGTTCTCGGCCTTATATAGAAAGCCCAGCCTGCGGCCATATATGTTGTTAAACCATTGTTGGGGTATTAAAGAATCTGTGATTCAGATCTGTTACGATGGTTGCTTTTCGGCTGAGAAGTCGGTTCCCTTGCCGAGCCGATATACGGGAAATACATATCTTTCGTGATTTAGATAATTACGAGACTATTGAGCGGGGCTGCGTAATGAATCATCAAAGAAGGCGATGATTCTTTGAATCAGCTCATCCAACACTGGATTGCGCACTTCCGCATGAGTCGCTCCCTGAACCAACCACATACGCTTGGGATCTTTAGCTGCTGCGAACAGGTGCATGGCTTGATTCTCTGTGATTCGTTTATCCTCACCGCCGTATACCAGCAGCAGCGCTCGGGGAGAAATTTGTGCGATCACATCTTGGGGGCGGATCTCGCCGCGGGCAAATCCCTTTCGGAGCTCCGATAATTTCATAGCTAAATCAAGAAATGGCTTTGGCATGATCGCTGGGCGATTGGTTTCCCACACTTCTTGCATTGAATTGTAGGGGGAGGCGGCAACGACCGCGCCAATAAGCGGGTTGCGCGCTGCGCTCAGGATAATAGAGACCGCCCCTGCGGAATGACCAATTGCCCCAATACGGTGGATGCCTTTGTCTTGGTAGAGATAGCGCACCGCAGCATCCACATCTTTGCTCTCAAGCGCACCATACGTGAATCCAAAGCGGTTTCCATCGCTAAGACCATGCCCGCGATAGCTAAAAAGGAGTACGCTGTAACCTGCTTTGTGTAGGGGGATGACCAGAGAAATACCGGAGCGCAGATCGTGAGATGTGGCGGGCGCATATAATATCGCCGGCGCATCCGAATCTGCTGCCGGGAAAAACCAGCCCCTTAAGGTTAATCCATCCGGCGTCGGGAAGGAAGCCGCTTCATAAGCAATGCCTAAATCATTTGCTGAGGGAATGGCTTTTTTAGGAAAGATTGGCGCCTTTGTCGCCACCAATTCGCCGAGTACCGAACCGCCTACCGAGAATACTGAAAGACCGAAGATAACGCTAGAAGCAATCTGAAAACCATTTAATGACATACCAACCTTCCAATATTAAGCAAACCATTCTCAGACCATAAAATGAGAGTAGAGATACCATTAGATGATCTTGTGTGTAACCAGCCAGTTTTAATAAACGGAGTGGGCATTATGCCCACAATCATGTACCTAGTCTACCAAACGACATTGAAAGACATCAAGGTGAAAGAAGCGGTTTTAATGCAATATTAATACTTGGCATGGGTGTAGATCGATTTGCATTGGATGGAGATGAGATCATCTCGCTAAATACCGACCGGCCGGCGAAGCGAGGTGAGTTCAAGCCTTAATGCAGCGGGCGGATTTGCGACAGAGTGACAGTGTGACAAAATATCTAGAGATCGTATTATTGCTCGGACTCGGGTTTAAGCTGTCCGCTTATAATTATCCAGGCGCATACCGCACCTAAAGGTATCCATCCAAGAAGACCTAAATAGCTGACACATATCCAATTTCGCACTTCTTCGTTCTGCGGCGTTTCATTAAGAACTGGCATAGTTAGATCACTTGGAAGTTGAATCCAAGGATCTAAAAAGCCCATTTTTACAGACTAAATAACAGTTGAATGAACTAGCTTGACAGAAAAGCTTTTTAACTATATTATGATATATAGGATTACCTAATTACATTATTACCTTATTAACATATTAATAGCTGGTTTTAGTAGCTAGCATTGCGTTTATCTCCGTGTCATCTGTTCTACAGGATGATTGATTTGTCTACTGCGTTTCATGCATGGCGTCGCGCATTGCGCCTTCTCTTTCACTTAACAAAGGATATTTCTTGTCCGTTACGATAAGAGATGTTGCTAACAGGCTAGGACTTTCGATAACCACCGTATCGCGTGCGCTTGCCGGCTATGATGACGTTTCCCAGCCCACCCGCAAGTTAATCCTGAAGACGGTGGAGCAGATGGGCTATTTTCCCAACGCCTTTGCCCAGCGGCTCCGCAAACAATGCACCGATACAATCGGCTTCGTAATTCCAACCTATGGGAACCGATTCGCTGATCCCTTCTTTGTCGAGCTTCTGTCCGGAATCAGTAATGAGGCCGCCCTGAATAAATTAGATTTATTAGTCTTAACATGTGCCCCTGACCATGATGGATTAGAAGTGTATAAACGAATGGTGCAAGAGCGAAGGGTGGATGGCATGTTGGTGGTGCGCACCCTCAAGGCTGATGCACGCATATTGTACTTGCTGGATCAGGACTTTCCTTTCGTGGCTTTTGGCCGTACCCGAAGTGAAATCGATTTTTGCTACTTGGATGTGGATGGCACTCTTGCTATCTATGAGGTAGTTCGACATCTGATTAAGCTTGGTCGTCGCCGTATTGCCATCATCCTTCCACCAAATAATTTGATGTTCACATACTACAGGCAATTGGGATTCAGAAAAGGTCTGATGGAGGCAGACCTTCCCTTTGAGCAAAGGCACGTGATCTATGGAGATCTCACTGAGCAAAGCGGATATGATGCCACACTAGCTTTACTAAATTTGGATAAGCCTCCAGATGCCATTGTTACTTGCAACGATCTGATGGCAGTGGGGGCAATAAACGCCGCTCAAGAGCTGGGCTTGACGGTCGGGGTTGATGTTGGCATTACTGGATTCGATGATATTCCTCTGGCGGATCATATCAACCCGCCTTTGACAACAGTTCGGCAGCCCATATATGAGATTGGACAACGCATCTGTAGGATGTTGATCCGCCTATTACATGGGGAGGCGCTTGAGGAGCGCCATGTGATTTTGAAACCTACGCTAGTGGTTCGAGAATCGTGTGGGGCTGCAATCCAAAAAGGTATTAGGAAAGGAGGTTCCGGGCGTTTAATCGAAATAAACAAGTGAAATCCTACCGTTAAAGACTAATTAGGTTCTTTTAACCACCAGGAGGAGATACGAAATGAAGAAGTTCATAGGCATACTTATGCTTGGCGCCATTCTGATGGGCCTTCTAGCGGCATGCGCGCCGAAGACAGTCATTGAGACCGTTGAGGTGCCAGTGACCGTCGAAGTAGGAGTCAAGGAGACAGAGATTGTAGAGGTCCCGGCTGAGGAGCTTGATTACGGCCTTGTTACCTTCATCTCCACACAGGGAGTGCCAATAGAGGAAGCCGAGGCGATGCGAGGCGTCGTCCTGAAAGATTTCCCTGGTCAAGTGGAGTTCATCGGATCGGAGTACGAGAACTTTGAAGACACAATACTCGCCGAGGTGCAAGCAGGTTCGGGCTCATTAGATGTGTTAGGCGCACTGTATGGTCAGTATCCAACTTTGTTGGATGCAGGCGCACTGCAGGACGTCGGCCCCCTAATGGCGAAATTGAGTGATCGGGGCATCCCCGATGCCGTTGTTGAACTTGGCAAACTGGGCACTGATACGCAATACTACATCCCATGGATGCAAGCCACTTACATCGCCGCATACAATAAGAAAGCACTGGATTACATTCCTACGGGTGCTGACCCTGAAGCTCTGACCTGGCAGCAGTTCAGTGATTGGGGCAAGAACATCTATGAGGCTACCGGCGATAAGAAACTTGGCTTCCCCGTAAATGGGTTATTGCATCGCTTCTTGGAGGGCTACATCTATCCGTCCTACACGGGTGGGATGGTGACAACCTTCAAGAGCCCTGAGGCGGTAGAGATGTGGGAGTTCATCATAGATATGTGGCAATACGTCAACCCACAATCGATGGTCTACGGCTACATGCAGGAACCCCTGATGGCAGATGAAGTCTGGGTAACATGGGACCACACCGCCCGCTTGATCGATGCCTTCAAGAACCAGCCCAACGACTTCGTGGCGATCCCGGCGCCTTCTGGGCCTATGGGACTGGGCTACATGCCGGTCGCAGTTGGCCTAGCTATACCGGTGACCGCACCTAATCAGGAAGGAGCCGAGGAGCTCATTAGTTACATGACGCTACCCGAAACGCAGATCTCCGTATTGCGCGAGGTTGGTTTCTTCCCAGCAGTCGACGTCGAATATCCCGGCTACATCCCTCAAGGGATTCGCATGGAAGGTGAAGCAGTGGCTTTGCAAGCGGCTGCAGCTAATGCCGTTCCAGCAATGCTGCCGGTTGGCCTGGGTCCGCGCGGTGGTGAGATCAATAAGGTCTACCGCGATGCCTTTGATCGTATCGTCATCAATGGCGAGGATATCAGCACAGTGCTGGCAGAAGAGGCTGTGATTCTACAAGCACTGATGGACGAGACAGGTGCTCCATGCTGGCCACCTGACGCGCCCAGCGTAGGTGCCTGCCAGGTTAAGTAATAGAAACCCGCGTATTGAATAGGGGAGGTTTAGAAGCCTCCCCTATTCTTAAAATAGGGATAAATCTATATGAATCCAAAACGGATGAAATTGGAACCTTACCTACTTTTGCTGCCCTCGACTATCTATCTCGTACTTTTCTTCGCCTGGCCGATGATTCAGGCTTTCAGTTTGGCTTTTCAGACCGATGATGGGCAATTAACGCTGTCTCATATACAGCGTATGTTGAATGATGCAGCATTCTCGGAAGCGATTTTAACCACCATCAAATTCATCATACTCATCATTCCGATCCAATTCATACTAGCGTTGGTCATGGCGCTTCTGATGATGGAACACCTGCGAGGGTCTAATTTTTTAGTTTACATCTATGCCATTCCTCTAGCTGTTTCAGACCTAGCTGCCGGCATCATCTGGTTCTCCATCTTTACCGAGCGTGGTTATCTTAATTCCTTTTTAAGCGCCTTGGGGTTAATTGATAAGCCCTTTATTTTCCTGAACTATACAACCCCCTGGCCGATTGTGGCCGTTGTCCTAGCAGAGGTATGGCGGGCTACTTCAATTGTGTTTGTCATCCTGGTAGCCGGATTGCAGTCCATTCCTCGCGATTACACCGAAGCCGCAGAGGTCTTCGGGGCCAATTATTTAGCACGAATCCGGCATGTAATACTACCGATGTTAAAGCCTAGCATCCAGGTGGCGTTGATACTCCGAACTCTCTTGGCCGTCCAGGTTTTCGCTGTAGTACTTGCCCTTGCCGGTAGGGGAGTGAAAGTATTGGCGGCAGAGGCCTATCGCTGGCATGGCGAGTACCGCAATCCTCATATGGCTGCGGCCTACGCGATGTTCATCTTGGCCATCTCATTGATCACGGCCTTATTTTATCTGCGTGCGTTGAGGAGTACGGAGCAGAGTGTACTATGAGTAAAACATTCCTTCCCTCCCGCTTAATCGGAAGAGGGTTTACATACCTGACAGCCATCCTGATTGTGCTATGGATATTGATCCCTATCTACCTCATCACGGTAGCCGCTTTCACCCCTCGGGAAATGATCTATGACTTCCCAAAAGAATTGGTTCCCAAAGTTTTCTCGACGGATACAATGCGGTTCTTCCTCGGCGCATATAAGGTGTTGGAGTCCTTTCGTAACAGTGTGATCGTAGCCATAATAAGCGTCGTTCTGTCGATAACAATAGGAGCGCCAGCCGGCTACGCCTTAGCCCGTTATGCATTCCGAGGCAAGGATGTCTATAGCATTGCAATTCTTTCCACTCGCGCCTTCCCTGTCGTCATCCTTTCCATTCCACTAGCAGTCACATTCATCCGGTGGGGCATGTACGACTCCGTATTTAGCGTGGCCCTATTGCATGTGGCGATGGCACTTCCCACCACAATCCTGGTCACCAGTAGTGTTTTCTTAGGTGTTTCCAGGGAGTTGGAAGAGGCCGCCATGACGCTCGGCTGCAGCCATCTTCAGGCTGTCCTCCGCGTCGTACTGCCATTGTCATTGCCAGGGCTGGCAGCGTCGGCTATTTTTACCTTCGTCCTCTCCTGGAATGAGGTTTTTGCCGCTACTATCCTGACTCTATTCAATCGTACGCTACCCGCTCTATTGATCGTACAGATAGATCAATCGCCCATCGCCTATCGTTTCGCTGGCGGGTTCTTCATCCTCATCCCTGCGGTTGTATTCATGTTCTTCATCCGCAAGTATTTATTTACTCTGTGGGGTATTACATTAAAGTGACATACAAATCCCAAAAGGCTTTTATCCCGAAGCTGCGGGAGTCAACAGCCAATGGGATTATCTAACAATTGAGGAAGTGGTTTCTATGGCTGAAATTCGAATAAAGGGCATTCGCAAAACCTTTGGCAAAGTCAAAGCTGTCTGGGATGTTGACCTGACAGTGCAAGACCGGGAGTTCGTCGTGCTTCTTGGTCCCAGCGGCTGCGGCAAGACGACGCTGTTGCGCTGCATCGCCGGACTGGAGCAGGTGGATGGCGGACGTATTTTCATTGGTGAGACGGATGTGACCGATTTGCAGGTCCGCCGCCGTCGCATCGCCATGGTCTTCCAAAGTTATGCTGTTTTCCCGCATATGAACGTTTTTGACAACATCGGTTTCGGTTTACGCATGCAACACCTGCCAAAACCTGAGATCGAAGAACGCGTCCAGGCCACAGCCGAACTACTCCACATTGAAGAATTGTTGGAACGTTACCCTGCTCAATTAAGCGGTGGGCAGCGTCAGCGTGTAGCTGTAGCCCGTGCCATCGCAGTTCAAGCTGAGGTTCTGCTAATGGACGAGCCGCTTAGCAATTTGGATGCTTTATTGCGGTTGGAGATGCGTGCGGAACTTAAACATCTTTTGGATGAACTCAACACGACAGTAGTGTACGTCACCCACGATCAGGTAGAAGCGCTCAGCATGGGCGACCGGATTGCGGTTATGAAAGGTGGCAAATTCTTGCAGATTGATTCACCGATAAAGATATACGACCATCCCACTGATCGCTTCATTGGAAGCTTCATTGGCAACCCGCCTATGAACTTTCTCACCGCCCGGTTGATGGACAAGGGCGCATTTGTTCAGGTTAATGAGACAAAATTGCCAATTGGGCCTGAAGTGGCCGATCGCCTTCGGGCAACTGGGAAAGATACCATCTGGATGGGCATCCGCTCTGAAAATATCGATCCGATGGATGTTCACGCCGAAGGTACGTTGCCTGCGCATGTGCTCGTCGTCGAACCGCTGGGCTCACATAATTTGCTCACTGCTAAAATTGGTGATGCGATCATTAAAGTGAATGACCACCCGGACTCTGACATTCGACCTGATCAGGACATCTGGTTGCGCCTGATCACTGAGAAGATTCGTTGGATGGATAAGGACACCGGGCAAGCGATAAATTAGGATCCGGACCAAGCCAGCAAAGGCATAATGTCCCAGATTTGGGAATGATCTGTAATAACTATTGAGTTTGATGTGAATGATGAGGTATGTGGCCGATGCCCGCTGTTATCGCAGATTATTATCTGAGGATAATGCCTGAATTGATAGATTAACAGGCAATGAACATTGGGCTGCATGCAAATATAGCCAATATGTCATCGGTGAGAGCATGCGTTTGATCAGTGAGGAAGCACTTCATCGAAATAGGGAAATAGTTCAATGCACTAGGGAGAAAAGAAGGAATTTGTAATATTGGTGGACAGGCGATAGAAAGGACATTAAAAGCTTAATCTCGATTATTGCCTGGGCCGTTGGTATTTATTATGGTTAATTCTATCTTTTATAAAGGATGTCTCTTCAGCTTGATTTTTGAGCGGCCAGTAAAGAGAAAACGCTCGCTAATTTGACTTTGTGAGAGCGCCTGGCTGCCAAGTTTTTTTTAGGGGAAAAATGTTAAGGCATATCCATTATTAATTTTTCTGTTTGCGTAGTGATTTTAGAACTGGTAGGAAAGATGATTTGCTTTATAATATCGAAATGTAACTAAGTAATAATGAAATTATCAAGAGGTATATTATTCAATGCCAGAACTCAATCGCGAGGTTCCCATCCCTCTTTATTACCAATTGAAACAGCTTCTCAAGGAGCAAATCCGCAGTGGGATCTTGAAATCAGGAGACAAGCTGCCTAATGAGGACGAGCTATGCAAAAAGTTCGCTATCAGCCGCACTCCAGTGCGTCAGGCTCTTACGGATTTGGTCCACGAAGGTTTATTGGTACGGATACCCGCCCGAGGAACTTTTGTTACTGAACCTGCATCAAGATCTAAAGTCACTATAGGGACAACGATTCGGGTGGTTGTTTCCGATGTTCGCTGGCGTGAGCCATTGGAGGGTGCAGCCTCGTTATGGAGCGACGCTCATCCCGATGATCCGATTCGATTGGATATCCATATGGTCCCTCACGCAGAACTGCGATCTGCGCTTATTGCTTGTGTGGGCCGGGGTGAAGCGCCGGATATTTCATTGCTGGACTCGGTATGGGTAGCCGAGTTCGCTCATCAAAGCTATCTAAGACCGCTCGATGATATAGACCCTGCCTGGTTACATATTAATAGAGATAGCTATTTCCCGATAACATTAGTCGCCAATCGATACCAAGGATATCTCTTCGCAATGCCGATCAGCGCCGATGTGAGTGTACTTTGGTATCGGCGAGATTGGCTAGAGAAGGAAGGCCTGACACCGCCTGGAACCTGGGAAGAGCTAGTGGCTGCCGCACAATATTTTAGACAGCCATCAGTGCGTTCACGTTATGGTTTACTTGAGTATCCTGTTGTCTTTGTCGGTGGCAGGAGAGGAGGAGAAACCACGACACATCAATTACTGCCTCTCCTTTGGACCGCTGGAGGCGATCTCATTTCTGATGATCAAGTTGTCCTAGATAGTCCATCGAGCCGCCGTGCGTTGTCATTTCTCAAGGGATTGATTCACGAACACCACGTAGCGCCACCTGAAGTTGTTGATTTCGCATGGGATCAGGCCGCGCATTTCTTCGCTGAAGGGAAGGCCGCTTTTGCGTTTGGCGGGAGCTACGAAAGCTTCTTCCTTCAACATCTGGCTGGCTGGGACGACAGTGCATTTGAAGAACACGTAGGCTTTGCGCCTATCCCAGCAGAACGCGGTAAAAGACCTGCAGTCCTTGCTGGTGGGATGAGCTATGTTATATATCGTCAATCGCATGTGCCCAAGCAAGCCTTTCGTCTGCTCGAAATGACAGGTCGACCGGAGGTGCTTAAGCATTTCTGTGTCCGCACTGGTCATATTCCGCCGCGGATACCAGTTGCGCAAGAGCTATTGTCTGTGGAAGATAGCATAGTAGCCCGGACAATCCCTTTCATGGAAGTGGCGAGAGCTCGCCCAGTAATCCCAGAATATGCTCGGGTTTCAGAGCAATTTCAGACTATGATCGAAGAGAGCTTAACTGGGAAGCGACAGATAGATGAGATCGTTTCACTTACAAGCGAGAGAATCAGCGCCATAACAGGCTTGCCCATTGTAAGACGCACGGAATGATTAACCCTGCTTCTTCCCTCATTGACTATTCAATATAGCGCTGATCGTATTCTTAGTTCACACGCGCCAATATCAGGCCAAGTTAAATAGCAA